>JBPCSR010000092.1:0-9211 GCA_051006935.1 Gaiellales bacterium | reverse complement strand
GGGCACGCGACGATGCTCTGCGGCCACGTGCACCTGCAGTACGCGCGCCGGGTCGGGACGGTCGAGGTCGTCAACCCGGGCTCGGTCGGCTTCCCGTTCGACGGCGATCCCGCGGCGGCCTGGGCGATCGTGGACGACGGGCAGGTCGAGCTGCGGCGCACGGCGTACGACGTCGAGCGGGCGCTGGCGCGACTGGCCGGCCTCGCCTCGCACCCGGAGCGGGCGCTCGCCGAGCGCCGCCTGCGGACCGCCCGCTCCTGAGACCGTCCGGCATCATGGGAGCGTGATCTCCCTGCCCGGCTCCGAGACGTTCACCTCCAGCGGCGTCAACTGGGTTGCGATGATCGTGATCATCGTGCTCGCCATCGTCGGCGCGGTGCTCGTGCCCCGGTTGACGGTGGCGCTGATGTCGCGGCGCCTGCGCGGGCGGCGCTCGACCGACGTCGACGAGCATCGCCGAGCCAAGCGCGCGGACACGATCGTCGCCGTCGTGCGCTCGCTCTCGCGCTACGCCGCGATCGTGATCGGCATCCTCGCCGTCTTCGCCTTCGGCTTCACCGGCGCCGGTTCCACCGTGCTCGGCGTGTCGCTGCTGATCGCGATCGTCGGCTTCGCCGCGCAGAGCGTCCTGCGCGACATGATCGCGGGCACCATGGTGGTGGCCGAGCGCTGGTTCGACGTCGGCGACGCGATCACGATCGAGCCGTGGGCGATGAGCGGCATCGTCGAGGCGATCACGCTGCGCAGCGTGAAGCTGCGCGGCCTCGGCGGGGAGTCGATGCGGATCCACAACCAGCACATGTACGGCGTGCGCGTGGCGCGCAACGGCATCCGCGAGCTCGCCGTCGAGATGTACGTCTCCGACGCCGCGAAGGGGCGCGACCTGGTCCGCCGCATCTCCGAGCTCCTGCCGTCCGGCCCGATGCACCTGCTGTCGTCGTCCCTGCAGATCACGCAGGAGGAGCAGCTCGGCTCGCTCACCCGCATCGCGGCGCAGGGCTCCGTGCCGCCGGGCCGCGAATGGCTGCTCGAGTCGTTCGCGATCAGCCTCCTCAAGGAGCTCGACGTGGACGGCGTCATCAAGCACGGGCCGGTGTCGTACTTCGCCGACCCGGTCGCCGAGCAGCGCTTCTCCCGCTCGGTCGCGCCGCAGCTCGACCTGGACCGGGACGCCGCGGGCTAGAACGCGCCCGCGTGGGGCGCGACGCTCTCCTCGAGCAGCGTCACCCGGCGCGTGGCGGGGCTGTACCGCATCACGGCCAGCTGCGCGTGGCCGTCGACGATCGACTGCCGGAGCGACGCGCACTGCGTGATCAGGTTCTGGGCCGTGATGCGCGCGTTGACGTCGATCGCCTCCTCGACGCTCGCGGCGCCGCCGGCGCGGTAGAGACCGGCGGCGAGCGAGCCGGTCAGCGGGGCGAGCGCCAGGTTCGGCGGCACGCCGGTCGTGTACTCGGTGTAGGCCGCGTCGACGGCGCGGCAGTCCTCGTGCGCGAGGACGATCGCGAGGCGCGTGCCGAGCGCGGTCATCGCGAAGCCGAGCCCGGCCGCGACGGGGATGTCGACGTACTGGCCGGGGAGGCGCAGCGTGAAGATCGCGCCGGCCGCCGCGCCGAGCACGGCCGCGGGCGGCACGCGCGCGTCGGCGCAGCCGATCACGGCGACGGGCGGCTGGTGCTCCAGCGGGTCCTCGGGTGCGCCGAGCAGGTCGCGCTCCGACGAGCCCCCGGCCCAGCGGGCGTTGCCCGCGAGGATCCGCTCGAGCAGCTCGGGGGCGGTCAGCGACATCGGGGGAAGGGTATCGCGGCCATCGCCCTGGGCGGATGCCGGTCGGCGCGATCGGGCATGATCCGCGCATGGGCGGCCGTCGAGAGGAGATCCTCAACGCGACCCTGCGGGTGATCGCGCGCGACGGCATCGACGGCATCCGCTCCACGGTCGTCGCGGCCGAGGCGGGCGTCTCGCCGCCCCTGCTCCACTACTACTACCCGACGCTCGACGAGCTCGTGATCGCGGCGTACCGCTACGACGCCGAGCGCCTGTGGGACCGGCTGCCTGTCGCCGGCATCGAGGCCGGTCCGATCCAGCGGCTGCACGCGGGCATGACCGACCTGCTCACCGTGCCGGGGCCCGGGCTGCGCAGCACCCTGATGGTGTGGCACGAGTTCGTGCGGCGGGCGATCTTCGACGAGGACGTGTGCGCCGCCGTGCACGAGCGCCTGCAGCGCTGGGTCGACGACAGCGCGGCGCTGGTCGCGCTCGCGCAGGAGGAGGACGCGTTCCCGCGCGGCATCGCCCCGCGCCTCGCCGCGGTGCGGTTCGCCGCGCTGTTCGCCGGCGTCACCGCATTCGAGCTGATCGGCGCCGTCACCACCGAGTGGGCGGAGCGGCAGATGCGCGACGCGGTCGACGGCCGGGCGAGCTGGCGCCCGGTGCCCGCGGCGCTGCGGCACCCGCCGCAGGCCCGCACGATGCCGACGCCGCCCGAGCCCACGCGCGACGAGCAGATCCTCGACGCCACGCTCCGCCGCATCGGCACGACCGGCGTGAAGGGCGTGCACTTCCCGGAGATCGCGGCCGAGGCCGAGGTCTCGCGCTCGCTTCCCCGCTACTACTTCCGCACCATCGACGAGCTCCTCGCGGCCACGATGGAGCGGCTGGAGCTGCTCGAGGACGGCCGCATGGCCGCCCGCGCCGCGCAGGTCGCGGATGCCGAGGAGCTGCTGTTCGATCTGCTGCTGTTCGAGGTCGCGCTCGACCCGGGCGACATGCACGACAGCTGGGTGGCGTGGAACGAGCTGCTGCGGCTCGGCTGCGTCGACGGGGCCATGCGCGAGCGGGCCGTCGGCTGGACGCGCGGCTGGCAGGCGCAGATCGCCGGTCAGGTGCGCGAGCTGCAGGCGGCCGGGCGCGTGCCCGCCGACGTCGATCCCGAGGAGGCGGCGATGCGCGTCGCGTGCATCGCGCACGGCGTCGGCTCCGCGCTCCTGATCGGGCTGATCGACCGCGACGACTACGTGCGCGTGCTCGACTGGGCGACGGCCGACGAGCTCCGGCTCGCCTGAGCCGCGCCCGGCCTAGGCGATCCAGTCGAGGTACACGGACTGGTCGCGGCGGTCCGCGATGCCCATGTTCACGACCTTGTTCGCGATGCGGCCCTCCATGTCGATCAGGAAGGTGCCCCGCATGCACGTGCCCCACTCCTCGTCGAACACGTCGTAGGCCCGCGAGACCTCGCCGTGCGGCCAGAAGTCCGCGAGGAAGCGGCCGTTGGCCTTCAGGTGCTCCTTGTACGACTGGCGGATCGGCCAGGCGTCGCACGCCACGTTGAGGATCTCGAGGTCGTCGCGCTGGAGGCGGCCCTCGTCGCGGATCTCGCAGATCTCGCCCTCGCAGATCTCGGTGTACGAGAACGGGTGGAAGAACAGCAGCACGTTCTTCCTGCCGCGGTAGTCGCTGAGGGTGACGCTCGTGTCGAACGTCTCCTTGAGGGTGAAGTCGGGGGCGATGTCGCCGATCTCGGGCATGGCTCAGGTCTCCTTCGTGCCGGGGGGTGCGTCGGACACTTCGCGCTGCGCGCGCAATTCGCCGAGGATCTCGCCGAGCCGCGCCTCGAAGCCCATCGCGGTCGGCTCGTAGAAGCGCAGGTGGGCGAGGTCCTCCGGGAGGTGCCGCTGTCCGGTCGCGACGCCGCCCTCGGCGTGGGGGTAGCGGTAGCCGACGCCGCGCCCGAGCGCCTTGGCGCCGCTGTGCGAGCCGTCGCGCAGGTGGTCGGGCGGCACGCGCGTGCCGTGCTCCCGCACGGCCGCGCGGGCCGCGTCGCCGGCGGCGTACGCCGCGTTCGACTTCGGCGCCAGCGCGAGGTACGTCACGCATTGCGCGAGCGGGATGCGCCCCTCGGGCATGCCGATCTCCTGGATCGCCTGCGCCGTGGCGACGGCGAGCGGCAGCGCGCGCGGGTCGGCGTTGCCCACGTCCTCGCTCGCGAACACGATCATGCGGCGCGCGACGTAGCGGGGATCCTCGCCGCCCTCGAGCATCGTGTGCATCCACCACAGCGCCGCGTCGGGGTCCGAGCCGCGCATGCTCTTGATGAAGGCGCTGATCGCGTCGTAGTGGAGGTCGCCCTCGCGGTCGTAGCGGATCGGCAGGCGCCCGACCTCGCCCACCAGCGCCTCCGTGATCGCGCCGTCGTCGGGGCGCGCCGCGGCGGCCGCCTCGAGCAGCGCCAGGGACGCGCGGCCGTCGCCGCCCGCCGCGCGGGCGATCGCGGCGCGCGCGTCGTCGTCGATGCGCACGCCGAGCGCCTCCGCGCCGCGGTCGATCATCCGCTCGAGGTCGGCGGGCTCGAGGCTGACGAGCTCGTAGAGCGTGCAGCGCGACAGCAGCGCCGAGATGACGCCGACGTGGGGGCTCTCGGTCGTGGCGCCGATCAGGATGATCAGCCCCGACTCCACGAGCGGCAGCAGGGCGTCCTGCTGGGCCTTCGTGAAACGGTGGATCTCGTCCAGGAAGAGGATCGTGCGGCGGCCACCGTCGGCCAGCCGGTCGCGCGCCCGCTCGGTCACGGCGCGGACGTCGGCCTTGCCCGCGTCGACGGCGGACAGCTCCTCGAACGAGGCGCCGGTGCGCTGCGCGACGATGCGCGCGATCGTCGTCTTGCCGGTGCCCGGCGGGCCGAACAGGATCATCGACCCGATCCGGTCCTCCTCGATCGCGCGGCGCAGCGGGCGACCCGGCCCGATCAGCGCCTCCTGCCCGACCATCAGGTCGAGGTCGTCGGGCCGCAGCCGCTCGGGCAGCGGCGCCACCGCGCGGCGCCGGTCGTCGGCGGCGGTGGAGAAGAGGTCGCTCACGCGCTGCAGCCTAGTCGGCGGATCGTGCCCGTCCGGTCGCGTGCGCCTCGGGTAGGCTGCCTCCCGATGTCCCAGTACCTCGCGATGTGCCTCGGCTTCGCCGCGGTGATGTTCATCCCGTTCCTCGGGCTCGGCATCGCGATCCGCATCTGGTGGGTGCCCGTCGCGTTCGCGGTCGTCGGCCCGGCCATCTGGATCCCCGGGCTCGGCGTCGGCGTCTACGCCGCGGCCGCCATCGGCAGCCTGCTCGGCGCCGGCGCGGGCATCGCGCTGCGGCGCGCCCGCCTCGCCCGGCGCGCGCGGCCATCCGACACCCACCCCGACGCCGCCCCCGGAGGCACCTCGTGACCGATCTCGTCGACCGCTCGATCACCACCATCCGCACGCTCGCGACGGATGGCGTGCAGAAGGCGAACTCCGGCCACCCGGGCACGGCGATGGCGCTCGCGCCGATCGCGTACCTCTACTACCAGGAGTACCTGCGCTACGACCCGAAGGCGCCGCACTGGCCGGGCCGCGACCGCTTCGTGCTGTCGCCGGGCCACGCCTGCATGCTGCAGTACGCGACGCTGCACCTGGCGGGCTACGCGGTCTCGCTGGAGGACCTCAAGCAGTTCCGCCAGTGGGGCTCGCTCACGCCGGGCCACCCCGAGCTCGGCCACACGCCGGGCATCGAGGTGACGACGGGCCCGCTCGGGCAGGGCGTCGGCAACATCGTGGGCTTCGCGCTCGCCGAGCGCATGCTCGCCGCGCGCTACAACCGCCCGGGCCACGAGATCATCGACCACCGCGTGTTCGGCATCTGCTCCGACGGCGACCTGATGGAGGGCGTCGCGCAGGAGGCGGCGTCGCTGGGCGGCCACCTGAAGCTCGGCAAGATCACGATGATCTACGACGACAACCGCATCACGATCGAGGGCGACACCGGTCTGGCCTTCAACGAGGACGTGGCGCAGCGGTTCGACGCGCTCGGCTGGCACGCGCAGCGCCTCGAGGATGGCTGGACGCTCGACGACGTGCGCGCGGCGATCGGCGCGGCGGCGGCGGACGAGCGCCCCTCGATCATCGTGCTCCGCACGCACATCGCGCCGGGCGCCCCGACCAAGCAGGACACGGCCGACGCGCACGGCGCGCCGCTCGGCGAGGAGGAGGTCCGCCTCACCAAGGCCAACTACGGCTGGCCCGAGCACGAGCAGTTCCTCGTCCCCGACGAGGTCGCCGCGCACATGGACCGCACCGAGCGCGGCCGCGCGGAGCGCGAGGCCTGGGAGGCGCGCATCGAGGACTACCGGACGGCGCACCCCGAGCTCGCCGCCGAGCTCGAGCGGGTGCTGGCGGGCGAGCTGCCCCCGGGGTGGGACGCGGACCTGCCCGTCTTCGACGCCGACCCCAAGGGCATGGCGACGCGCTCCTCGAGCGGCAAGGTGATCCAGGCGATCGCCGCCGCCGTTCCCGAGTTCGTCGGCGGGTCGGCCGACCTCGCCCCGTCGAACAACACGCACATCGACGGCGGGCTGAGCGTCTCCGACCGCGACTACGCCGGCCGCAACCTGCACTTCGGCATCCGCGAGCACGGCATGGGCGCGGTGCTCAACGCGATGAACGTCCACGGCGGCCTGCGTGCATTCGGCGCCACGTTCCTGGTGTTCTCCGACTACATGCGCGGCGCGGTGCGCGTCGCGGCGCTGTCGAAGACGCCCGTCACGTACGTCTGGACGCACGACTCGGTGTGGGTCGGCGAGGACGGGCCCACCCACCAGCCGATCGAGCACGTCATGTCGCTGCGGCTGATCCCGAACCTGACCGTGATCCGCCCGTGCGACGCCAACGAGGTGCGCGAGGCGTGGAAGGCGGCGCTGCTCAACCGCACCGGCCCGACCGCGCTCGTCCTGACGCGCCACAACGTGCCCACGCTCGACCGCACCGTGCTGGGCGCGGCCGAGGGGCTGCACCGCGGGGCCTACGTGCTGGCCGACGCCGACGGCGGCGTGCCCGACGCGATCATCATCGCCACGGGCTCGGAGGTGCACGACGCGCTTGTCGCACGCGACGAGCTGCAGGCCGACGGCATGGGCGTGCGCGTGGTGTCGATGCCGTGCTGGGAGCTCTTCGCGGAGCAGGACGACGCGTACCGCGAGTCGGTGCTGCCCGCCGCCGTCACGCGGCGCCTGAGCTTCGAGGCGGGCACGACGCACGGCTGGGAGCGCTGGGTGGGCTCCGCAGGCGCGAGCATCGGCATCGACCGCTACGGCGCCTCGGCGCCCGGCGGCACGGTCGCCGAGCAGCTCGGCCTCACGGCCGACGCCGTCGCCGCGGCGGTGCGCGCCCTCGGCTGACACCCGGGCGCCTTGTGTGCCACGATATCGACAGACCTTCGGAGGACCCCATGGCCGACCACGCTGACCACCATCACGCCGCCCCGGCGAAGCCGAACGCCACCACGACGATGGGCATCGCGCTGTTCTTCGGCATCGTCACGATCCTGCTCGCGCTGGTCGGCGCGATCCGCAACGCCGACGCGGTCCTGCTGGTCGGCGTCGCCACCGGCGTGATCACCCTCGTGATCGCGCTGATCGCCGTGGGCCTCGCGCGCAAGGGCGGCCACACGAGCCGCGGCTTCGGCGTCGCGGTCCTGCTCGGCATCAGCGGCATCGCGATGCAGCTGCTCGTCACGAGCGTCTGACGCGCGCGCCGCGCAGGCGGGTCTAGGCCCGCACCATGATCGCCGCCGCCGTGCCCAGCGCGAGCGTGCTCGTCGTGCCCGCCGCGGTCAGCGTGATGACGCCGGCGAGCTCGTCGACGGCGTCGACGCGCGCGGTCGCGCCCGGGGTGAGGCCGCGCTCTGCGAGGTACCGCAGCAGGCGCGAGTCGCGGTCCGACACGCGCAGGATCTCGACGTCGGCGCCGGGCGCGGCGAGCGCGAGCTGCTGCGACGGGGCGGAGGGGACGGTGCCGTCGCGTGCGGGGATCGGATCGCCGTGCGGGTCGCGCTCGGGGTGGTCGAGCGCGGCGGCGATGCGGTCCTCGAGGCCCTCGGAGATCACGTGCTCGAGGCGGTCGGCCTCGGCGTGGACCTCCTCCCACGACATCCCGAGCTGCTCGACGAGGTAGAGCTCGAGCAGGCGGTGGTGGCGCAGCACCTCGAGCGCGACCTGCTCGCCCTTCGGCGTCAGCACCACGCCGCGGTACGGCTCGTGCTCGACCAGGCGGTACTGGTCGAGCTTCTTCATCATGCCCGTCACCGAGGCCGTCGAGACGGCGAGGCGGTCGCTCAGCGCCTGGGTCTGCACGGGCGCGCCGCCCGACGCCTCGGCGATCTGGTGGATCGCCTTGAGGTAGTCCTCCATGGCCGGGCTGATGGCGGGCGTGCGCGCGCTCATGGCGCGAAGCCTACCCGCCGGCGGACAGACGGCGGACCGTCTCGATGCGGGGTGCGACGGACGCCGCGTCGTTCCACTCGTCGGGCCCGTGATCGCCGCCGCCGACCGGCCCGAGCCCGTCGACCGTCGGCACGCCGATGCTCGACGCCCACGAGCCGTCGGACGCGCCGGCCGCGCCGGTCTCGCGCGCGAGGGCGCCGAGCTCCGCGAGGATCGCGAGCGCCTCGTCGGCGAGCGGCCCGGCGTGCTCGAGCGGCGGGAAGCCCGGGTCGTCGGAGCGGCGCAGTACGACGCCGTCGTGCGCGGCGAAGCGACCCACCTGGTCGACGGCCCAGCGCAGGTCGTCGCCGGTCGCGGCGCGCAGGTCGACGGTGGCGGTCGCCGTGCCGGGCACGGTGTTCTTGCCGATGCCGGCGTGGAGCTGGGTGATCGTGGCCTGCAGACCGGGACGCGCCGCGTGGAGCTCCTGCTCGATGCGGAGTCCCTCGCGCGCGAGGGCCATCAGCGCCGAGCGGCCGGCGTCGCGCTCGGTGCCGGCGTGCGCGTCGCGTCCCACCGCCTCGAGCGTCAGCCACGTGCAGGCCATCCGCGTGGTCACGATCGCGCCGTCGGCGCGGCCGCACTCGAGGCAGAGCGCGCGGTCGGCGCCGCGCCAGTCCTCGAGGCACGACGGCGCCACGGAGCGCGCCTCCTCGTCGGGGACGATCCAGAGCTCCACGCGCCCGTGCGTCGGCGCGGGATCGCGCGCCAGCGCGCCGAGGGCGGCGAGCCCGACCAGCAGCCCGCCCTTCATGTCGGCGACGCCGGGGCCGCGCAGCACGCCGCCGTCGAGGGTGACGGGCCGTCGCGCCGCCGTACCGGCGGGGTAGACGGTGTCGTGGTGGCCGATCAGCAGCGTGCGTCCGCGGCCGGGGCCCGACGCGGCGAGCACGACGAGCGGGCCCTCGGGGGTGTCGCGCACGTCAGCCTCGATGC
>JBPCSR010000091.1:0-4187 GCA_051006935.1 Gaiellales bacterium | reverse complement strand
CGAGAGGACCGGGGTGGACAGACCTCTGGTGTCCCAGTTGTCGTGCCAACGGCATCGCTGGATAGCTACGTCTGGATGGGATAACCGCTGAAAGCATCTAAGCGGGAAGCCCACCTGAAGATGAGTTCTCCCATCCCCTTGAGGGAGTAAGAGCCCTGGAAGACCACCAGGTTGATAGGCGGGATGTGGAAGTGCAGCAATGCATGCAGCTAACCCGTACTAATAGCTCGAGGTCTTAATCTTGTACGAACACCATTATCACTATGTAGTTCTCAGGGAGCGGGCGACGACGCCGCGGATCTGCGCTCTATGCGCTTTCCGGTGGTCATGGCGAGGGGGATCCACCTCTTCCCTTTCCGAACAGAGTCGTTAAGCCCCTCAGCGCCGATGGTACTTGGTGGGAAACTGCCCGGGAGAGTAGGTCGCCGCCGGAATAATCTTCAGAACGCCACTCCGCAAGGGGTGGCGTTCTGTCGTTGTGGGGCCGTTTTCCACGAGCATGATCGCGCGCAAACGGGCGTCAGAGGATCGTCAGCTCGAAGGGCGGTCCGGCGTCGGCCCAGAGCGGCGTGTTGTAGGCGAGCAGGCGCCAGGCGGTGTCGCCGTCCCCGTCCTTGCGCTTGAGGTACGTGGCGTGGCCGTGGCTCGGCCGGCCGAGGCGCTGGCGCTGTTCATCCGCCGAGAGGCCGAGCAGGCGCCCCACGGTGGCGCCGATCAGCCCGCCGTGCGAGCAGACGACGAGCAGAGCGGACTCGGGAAGGCCATCGGTGTGGCGCAGGAGTGCGCGCTCGCCGCGCACCGCGATGTCGGCGTAGGTCTCGCCGTCCTCCCAGCCCGTGCCGCCGGCGTCGTGGCGCGCCACGCCGTCGGGGTAGCGCGCCTCGGCCTCGCCGTGCGAGAGACCGGCCCAGCTGCCGACGTCGATCTCCTTCACGTCGGGGTCGACCACCGGGGCGATGCCGAGCGCGTCGGCGAGCGGCTGGAGCGTCTGCTGCGTGCGGATCAGGTCGGAGCACACGAGGTGCGTGGGGTGCTGGCGTGCCAGCGGCTCGACGAGCTCGCGGGCCTGCCGCATGCCCTTGTCGTTGAGCGGCACGTCGCTCCAGCCCTGCCAGCGCCCGTCGCGGCTCCAATCCGTCTCCCCGTGACGGATCAGGATCACGCGGGGCATGTGCACAGGGTACGCGCCGGGATCCCGGCAGCCGGTACCCTGCCCACATGGATCTCGGGCTGCAGGGGCGCGTCGTGCTGATCACCGGTGGCTCGGCGGGCATCGGGCGCGCCACCGCGGAGCTCGTCGCGCGGGAGGGCGCCCGCGTGGCGATCGCCGCGCGTGGCCAGGCCGGCCTCGACGAGGCGGTGACGGTGCTCGAGGCGCTCGGCACCGAGGCATTCGCCTTCCAGGGCGACCTCGCCGCGCCCGGCGTGCCCGAGGCCGCCGTGGCCGCCACGGTCGACCGCTTCGGCCAGCTCGATGCGCTCGTCGCCAACGTCGGCTTCGCCGTGGCCCGCTCCCTCGAGTCGGTTACGGACGCCGACTGGGAGGAGTGCTTCCAGCTGAACCTGATGAGCCACATCCGGGCCACGCGCGCGGCGCTGCCGCACCTGCGCCAGAGCGACCAGGCCCGTGTCGTGCTCGTCTCGTCGACGGCGGGCAAGCGTCCGTCGGGCGGCATGCCCGACTACAGCGTGATGAAGGCCGCGGTCCTGTCGTACGCCAAGCTCGTGTCGGATGCCGAGGCCAAGCACGGCGTGCTCGTCAACGCGATCTGCCCCGGCCCGACGCAGACGCCAACGTGGCTCGCCGAGGGCGGCCTCGCCGACCAGAACAAGGGCGCGGGCACCCGCGAGGAGGCGCTCGCCAAGGCCGGCGCCGGCCGTCCGATCGGCCGCATGGCCGAGCCCGACGAGATCGCCTCCGTGATCGCCCTGCTCTGCAGCGCCCGTTCCTCGTACGTGACGGGCGCCGCGTGGGGCGTCGACGGCGGCACCGTCCCCGTCATCATCTGACCCTTAACTGGACGAAGGGGTCTGGCCCCTTCGTCCAGTTAGCGATGCGGATTGGAGGACGATGCGCGCGGAGTTGGTGTGGATTGCGAACGTCGCGAGCGCGCGTGGCGAAAGGTCGGCAGTGTTCCGTGCGGAGGCTTGATCGTTCCGAAGCGCGTGCGACGCAGCCACGTTGCAGGTGGCGGCGTCCTTAACTGGACAAAGGGGCCAGACCCCTTCGTCCAGTTAAGGACGTAAGGGGCGGGCGCGGTGGGGCGACAAGAGGGCGTTGACTAGGCTACGCGGTGTGAAGGACTCTCCCGCTCTGGAGCACGACGAGGCGCTGTCCGGGCCCGTCGCCGACGGCTTCCTCGAGCGGATGCTCCGGGAGGAGGACGCGCGGCTTGCGTCGTGGGCCACGCGCACGGTCGACTCGCTCGGGCTTGCGCACCCCGAGGAGGCCTGTCGACTGCGGATGCCGTATCAGCGCGACCGCGACCGCATCGTCCACTCGAAGGCGTTCCGGCGCCTCAAACACAAGACCCAGGTGTTCATCGCGCCTGAGGGCGACCACTTCCGCACGCGGCTCACGCACACGCTCGAGGTGACGGGGATCGCCCGCGCCGTCGCGCGTGCGCTCGGCCTCAACGAGGACCTCACCGAGGCGATCGCGCTCGGCCACGACCTCGGCCATCCGCCGTTCGGGCACACGGGCGAGGAGGCGCTGTCCGACGCGCTCGAGGAGCGCACCGGCCGGCGCTTCCACCACAACGAGCACTCGCTGCGGATGGTCGAGGATCTCGAGCGCGACGGGCGCGGCCTCAACCTCACCGACGAGGTCCGCGACGGCATCCTCAACCACACCGGCCCGACCGCACCGCGCACGCCCGAGGGGCGCATCGTCAAGCTCGTCGACCGCTTCGGGTACATCAACCACGACATCGACGACGCCGTCCGCGCCGGCGTGCTGGATCCCGCACGACTGCCGCCGGGCCCCGTGGAGCTGCTCGGCCCGACCGCCGCGCGGCGCATCGACGCGCTCGTCCACGACCTCGTGGAGGAGTCGGCCCGCGTGGAGGACATCCGCCAGACGGAGACGTACGCAGCGGCCCTGCTCGAGCTGCGCGCCTTCATGTTCGACGAGGTCTACATGCGGCCCGAGACCGACACGGAGCGCGCCCGCATTCGCAACGTCGTGCAGTCGCTGTTCGCCTGGTACCTCGAGCATCCCGACGAGGTGCCCACGGGGGACGCGCCGCTCGAGACGCGTGTCGTCGACCACGTGGCGGGCATGACCGACCGCTACGCGCTGCGCGCCTATCGCGAGCGCTTCGAGCCGAGCGCCTGGCGCTTCTAGGCATGGCCGGACGCATCAATCGGGCCACGGTCGAGAAGGTGCGCGAGCGCGCCGATCTCGTCGAACTCGTCGCCGCGCGCACCGGCCAGGTGCGCCAGCAGGGCGTGCGCGCGATGGCGCGCTGCCCGTTCCACGACGAGAAGACGGCGAGCTTCTCGATCGAGCCGGCGCAGAAGCTCTACCACTGCTTCGGCTGCGGCGTCAGCGGCGATGTCTTCAAGTTCGTGATGGAGCTCGAGGCATGCGACTTCCCCGAGGCCGTCGAGCGCCTCGCCGAGCGCTACGGCGTGCCGATCGAGTACGAGGAGCTGTCGCCGAACGAGGCGCGCGAGATCGAGCGCGAGAAGCGCGTGGAGCGCCTGCTCGAGGAGACGTGCGCGTACTACGAGCGCGTGCTCGCCGAGAGTCCCGAGGCCGAGGCGGCGCGTACGTACCTCGCGGAGCGGAAGCTGGGCGCCGACCTGATCGCCCGCTGGCGCATCGGCTTCGCGCCCGACGCGTGGGAGCGCGTGGTGCAGGGCGCGCGCGGCAAGGGCTACACGAACGAGGAGCTGCTCGCGTCCGGCGTCGCGAGCGAGGGGCGCAACGGCCCGATCGACCGCCTGCGCGGGCGCATCGTGTTCCCGCTGTTCGACGGGCGCGGACGGGTGCGCGGCTTCGCGGGCCGCATCATGCCCGGCGCCGAGGGGCCGAAGTACATCAACTCGCCCGAGGGCCCGTACTTTCACAAGGGCCGGCTGCTCTACGGCCTGCACCACGCGCGCGGCCCGATCGCCAAGAGCGGCCGCGCGGTGATCGTCGAGGGCTACACCGACGTGATCGCGCTGCACGCGGTCGGCGT
>JBPCSR010000090.1:0-4238 GCA_051006935.1 Gaiellales bacterium | reverse complement strand
GCCCCCGGAGCGCCCCGCGCCCGCGTCCCGTCGACGGCCGCCGCGCCCGCGGCGCCGGCACGTCGACGCTCAACGGCAAGGCCACGATCCACCGCGCCGGCTCGCGCGCCGCGGTCGGCGGTCGCCTCGCGCCGTTCCGCGTCGCCGCGATGATCACGGCGATCGGGCTGGTCCTCTCGCTCGTCGTCTATCTCCACGTCGCGTCGCTGCGCGCCACGATGCAGGCCGGCGAGCTCCGCGCCCAGGTCGAGGCGACGCAGAATGACGCCGCCAACATCCAGGCCCAGACCGCCCAGCGGCTCGCCGACGGCCGCGTCGAGCGGGCGGCCGCGGCGTACGGCATGGTGCTCGTCCCGTCCGACGCCATGCGCACCCTCGACGTGCGGATCCCGCGGGACCTGCAGACGCGCTGACGTGGCCATCCGGACCGCTCCCCCTCGCACGCCGCGGTCCCGCCCCCGGATCCCGCGCCTCCTGCCGCCCGACCGGCGCATTCGCGTCCTGCTCGCGCTCGCCGGCGTCTTCCTCGTCGTCTGCCTCGCGCGCGCGATCCAGATGCAGGTGGTCGACCACGGCTTCTACGCCAACCGCGCCAGCGGCCAGCACCGCCTCGAGATCGTCACGCCGGCGCTGCGCGGCGCGATCCTCGACCGCGATGGCTACCGCCTCGCGCTGACGGAGGAGGCGAGCACGATCGGCGCCACGCCGTCGCTCGTGAAGGATCCGGTGCGCGTGATCGCAGCCGTGGCCGAGGCCAGCGGCGAGTCGCCCGACACGATCATGCAGCGCCTGCGCGCAACGGGCGTGTCGCACGTCGACCTCGCCCGACAGGTGCCGGAGGCCGACGCCCGGCGCGTCGCGGCGCTCGACCTCGCCGGTCTCGACTTCACGCCCGAGCAGCGCCGCGTCTACCCGAGCGCGATCGCCGCCCCGCTGATCGGCGCCACGGACCTCGCCGGCAAGGGGCTCGCCGGCCTCGAACTGCAGTACGACCGCGTCCTGCGCGGCCGCGATGGCGTGGAGGTCCGCACGGAGGACCCGAGCGGCAAGGCGATCAACGTGATCCGCGATCAGCCCGTCCAGCCCGGGCGCACGATCAGCACGGGCATCGACCGGACGGTGCAGGCCGAAGCCGAGGCGGTCACGCTCGAGACGCGGGCCACCTACCGCGCCCGCGCCGTCACGGCGATCGTGATGCAGCCGGACACCGGGGAGATCCTGGCGATGGCCTCCGCGCCCGCCCCGAAGGACGGCGACTTCCGCCAGGGCACCGCCGACGAGGTGCGCCTGCGCGCGATCACCGACGTCTACGAGCCGGGCTCGACGTTCAAGGCCGTCACGATGGGCGCCGGCCTCTCGACGGGGCGCATCACGCCGACCACCCGCGTCGACGTGGGGACGGAGTGGAAGCTCTACGACGGCATCCTCCACGACTCGCACCTCGATCCCGGCGTGAAGACCGCCACCGAGGCGCTGCGCGTGTCGTCGAACATCGGCGTGGCGAAGCTCGCGTACGAGCACCTCTCGACGTCGGGGCACCGCGACGCCGTGCTCGCGCAGTGGATCGACCGCTTCGGCTTCGGCGTCCCGACGGGCATCGACCTGCCCGGCGAGGTCGCCGGCATCGTGCCCGACTACGCCAAGTGGTCCGGCACGTCGCCGCTCAACATCCCGATCGGCCACGGCGTCGCGGCCACACCGATCCAGGTCGTGCAGCTCTACCAGACGATCGCCAACGACGGCGTGCGCATCCGCCCGCACGTCGTGACGCGCATCGACGCACAGGGGCCCGTCCGCGAACCGCGCACGCGGATCATGCCCGTCGCCGCCGCGCGGACGCTCGCGCAGATGCTCGAGGGCGTGGTCTCCGATCGCGGCACCGGCTCAGCCGCCGCCATTCCCGGCTATTCCGTGGCCGGCAAGACGGGCACCACGAAGAAGATCAACCGCGACGGCACCTACTCCAGCACGCGCTACCTGTCCTGGTTCGTCGGCTTCGCGCCGGTGCGCAACCCGAAGGTCCTGACACTGATCATGGTCGACGAGCCGCGCGGCGGGCAGTACGCGGGCGGCGAGGTGGCCGGACCCGCCTTCGCCAAGCTCACGCAGCGCGCCCTGACCGCGCTCGGCGCCCAGCAGGACCGGCCCGATACGGCCGCCACCGGCTGAGCGAGGCGCCGGGATGGCCGCGATGGCGCGGACTAGACTCCGGGATGTGCTGCTCACGGACCTCCTCGGTCCCGTTCAAGCGCGGGGTATGACGCTCCCCCTCGATGGAGTCGACGTCCGCGACCTCGCGTACGACTCGCGCCGCGGGGAGAACGGGACGCTCTTCTTCTGCGTGCCCGGGGCGACGACCGACGGGCACGACCACGCGGCCGCCGCCGTCGCCGCGGGGGCGTGCGCGCTCGTCGTGGAGCGCGAGCTCGACGTCACGGTGCCGCAGGTCGTCGTCGACGCGTGCCGTGCGGCGATGGGCCCGATCGCCGACGCGTTCTTCGGACGGCCGACCGAGCAGCTGCTCGTCCTCGCCGTGACGGGTACGAACGGCAAGACGACGACCGCGTACCTGCAGCGCGCGATCCTCGAGGCGGCCGGGCATCCGACGGGGCTGCTCGGCACGATCGAACGCCGCATCGGCGGCGTCGTCGAGCCGGCGGAGCGCACGACCGCCGAGGCGATCGACCTGCACCGCGACTTCCGTCGCATGGTGGAAGCCGGCGACACGGCATGCGCGATGGAGGTCTCGTCGCACGCCCTCGACCAGCACCGCGTGGGCGGTGTGCGCTTCGCCGCCGCGGCCTTCACCAACCTCACGCGCGACCACCTCGACTACCACCCCGACATGGAGGCGTACTTCGCGGCCAAGGCGCGCCTGTTCGACGGGCGCTGCCCGACGGCGGCCAACGCCGACGACGCGTACGGGCGCCGCCTCGACGCGGATCTGCGCTTCGCCATCGATGCGGCCGACGCCGACGCGCGCGCCGAGGACGTGCGGCTGGCTGCGGATGGCACGACGTTCCGGCTGCGCAGCCCGTGGGGCGACGCCGATATCGCGACCCGCCTGGTCGGGCGGTTCAACGTCGAGAACTGCCTCGCGGCGGCGAGCACGGCCGGGCTCGCGGGCATCGGCCTGGACGCGATCGTGGCCGGCCTCGCCGCGACGCCCGGCGTGCCCGGCCGCCTCGAGGTGGTCTCCGCGAGCGCGCCGTTCTCCGTGATCGTCGATTACGCGCACACCGCCGACGCGCTCGAGAACGTCCTGCGCGCGGTGCGCCCGCTCGCGACCGGGCGGGTGATCGCCGTCTTCGGATGCGGTGGCGACCGCGATCGCGGCAAGCGGCCCGAGATGGCGCGCGTCGCCTGCGCGCTGGCCGACGAGGTCGTCATCACCACCGACAACCCGCGCAGTGAGGACCCGCTTGCGATCATCGCCGAGATCGAGGCCGGTGCGGACGGCCGTCAGCGCGTCGAACCCGACCGCCGGCGCGCCATCGAGGTCGCGATCGGCGCGGCTGCGCCCGGCGACGTCGTGCTGATCGCGGGCAAGGGCCATGAGCAGGGGCAGGACGTCGCCGGCGTCGTCAGTCCGTTCGACGATCGCGACGTCGCGCGCGAGGTGCTGGCGTGATCCCGCTCCCGCTGTCGGCCGTCCCGGCCTCCGTGATCATGCGCGGCGATCCCGATGCGCCGGTGCTCGGCGTGTCGATCGACTCGCGCGCGATCTCCCCGGGCGATCTCTTCATCGCCTTCGGCGGCGGCATCGGGTTCGTCGAGGAGGCGACTGCCGCGGGCGCGATCGCCGTGGTCGTGGAAGAGGATCAGATCGAGCGCGCGATGGCGACCGGCGTCCCGAACGTGCTGATGACGTTCTCCAGCCTTCGCTGCCTGCAGTTCCTCGGCGACGTCACGGCGACGGCGTCGCCGGCGGTGCGTGTCGGGGTGACGGGCAGCACGGGCAAGACCTCGACCAAGGACGCGATCGCGCACCTCATCGGCGGCCAGCGCCGTGTGGTCGCGGCGGCCAGCGGCCACAACAACGAGATCGGCTATCCGCTGACGCTCACGGCGATCGAGCCCGACACGGAGGTCGTGGTCTGCGAGCTCGCGATGCGGGGGCGCGGGCACATCGCGGAGCTCTGCGCGCTCGCCTCGCCCGACATCGGCGTGATCACCAACATCGGCGTCGCGCACCTCGAGCTGCTCGGCTCGCGCGAGGCGATCGCCGAGGCCAAGGC
>JBPCSR010000089.1:0-2520 GCA_051006935.1 Gaiellales bacterium | reverse complement strand
TGGCGAGCCGCCCGCCTGCGGCCTCGGCACCGGTGCTCTGCTCGCGCGCGATGTGGTGGCGGAGCCGCGCGTCCCGCGCGAGGGCTATCTGGAGGTCGGGCGCGTGAACCCCGACCTCGATGCGCTGATGGCGGCCCGCGACCTCCTGGGCGACGACCGGGCCCGGTGGTGGAAGCAGCGCCTCGTCGATGCCTGGGAGTCCGGTGGCTCCGCGCTCGTGGCCGCCATGCCCGCGTGAGAGCCTGACGTAATGCTGCCCGTGCCCCGTGCCGCTCTCCTCCTCGTGGAGGAGTTGCTGGCGTCCGGGGTGACCGATGTCGTCGTCTGCCCCGGTTCGCGCTCGGCACCGCTGGCGCTCTCGCTCGCGGACGCGGAGCGGCGCGGGCTGGTGCGACTGCACGTGCGCATCGACGAGCGCTCCGGCGGCTATCTCGCCCTCGGCCTCGCGCGCGTGTCGGGCCGGCCCGTGGCGGTCGTCACGACGTCGGCGACCGCGGCGGTCAATCTGCATCCCGCCATCGTGGAGGCGGCGTACTCCGGCATCCCGCTCATTGCCGTCACCGCGGACCGGCCCGGCAGCGTGCGCGGCAGCGGCGCCAACCAGACCATCGACCAGCGCGGACTGTTCGGCATCGACGTCGTCACGTGGGCGGATCTCGAGGGCCTCGGGGAAGAGTCGCTGCGCGCGGCCGTGGGCGGAGCGCTCGAGCTCGCGGTCGACGCGCGCCAGCCGGGGCCGGTGCACCTCAACCTCCCGCTGAGCGACCCCCTCGTGCAGGCCGGCGAGCATGCGGTGGGCGATATTCGGGTGCGGCCTCGACCGGACGCGGAGAACCCCCCGCGGGCAGCGCTGAGCTCCCTGGCCCCGCAGTCCGCGCGCGGGGTGCTGGTGGTCGGCGACGCCGACGACGAGGTGGTCCTCCGCGATGCCGCTGACCTGGCGACGCGGATGGGCTGGCCGGTGATCAGCGAGCCCTCGGGCAACCTCTCGACGCACGCGCAGGCTCTGCGCCACGGGCCGCTCGTGCTCGCGACGGATTTCGCGGCGTCGCATGCCCCCGATGTCGTGGTGAGCGTCGGGCGCGTCGGCCTGCACCGCTCGGTCGCGGCCCTGCTGCGGTCGGCGGCCGTGCACGTGGCCGTGGACGTCCCACCCGGCCTCGGCCGCGTCGACCCGGTGCGCACGGCCACCGCGATCGTCGACGCGGTGCCGACGGCGGACATCGCCCCATCGGATCGCGCCTGGCTCGCGGAGTGGCAGGCGGCTGACGCGCGTGCGGCCGAGGCCGTGGCGCGCGAGCTCGGGGAGGACACCCTCACCGGGCTCGTCGCCGCCATCCTCGTGGCGCAGTATGCGGGCGACGACGACCTGCTGGTGATCGGGCCGTCGTGGCCGGTGCGCCATGTCTCGTCGTACGCCGGCTCGCTGCGCGCGCGGTGCATCGGCAATCGCGGCACCTCGGGCATCGACGGTGTCGTCTCCACGGCATGGGGCGCCGCGCTCGCGCACGCCGAACTCCACCCCGCGGGCACGACGTACGCGCTCGTCGGCGATCTCACCGCCCTCTACGATCGCAATGGCCTGCTCGCGGCCCCGGGTGAGCCGCGTCCGCGGCTGGTCTACGTCGTCGCCGACAACGACGGCGGCGGGATCTTCTCCTCCCTGGAGCAGGGCGCACCGGAGTTCGCCGCCGACTTCGAGCGAGTCTTCGGCACCCCGCTCGGCGCCGATCTCGGGGCGCTGCTCGCGGCCCCTGGCGTCACGGTGACGACGGTGACGGATCGCGCGGGTCTGAAAGCGGAACTCGAGCGCACAAGCGAGGGCGTGCGCATCATCGTCGCGCGGTGCGCCTCGCGTGCCGACGAGCAGCGGCAGGCACGGGCGATCCAGCAGGCTGTCGGCCAGGCCCTCTAGAGCGTCGCGCGCAAGGACACCACCGTCGGGCCGAGATCCGACTCGGTGTCGCGCTGCCAGTCGACATCCAGGCGCTGCAGAACGTGCACCATCCGCGCGTTGCTCGCGAGCACGATGGCGATGACCTGGTCGAAGCCCTGGCGACGGGCAAGATCGATGAGATGGCCGAGCAGGCGTCCGCCGAGCCCGCGTCCCTGCCAGGCGTCCTCGATGATGACGGCGATCTCCGCCGTCTCGGTGTCGCCCGGCTGGTCAGGGAAGACATTGCCCAGGCCGACGATGTTGCCCCGGGAGTCCTGGGCGACGAGGGTGGCACCGCGATGCCCGCCCGCGATGCGACGCAGCTGGTCCTCGCGCCACTCGTTCTTGGGCGCGAAGTAGCGCTGATAGCGCGTCTCGTCCGAGCAACGCGAGTGCATCTCGGCGACGGCCTCGGTGTCCTCGGGTCGGGCCAGCCGGATAGTCACCCGCGTGCCGTCCGACAGCGACTCGACCCAGCCGAAGCCCCCGGTGCCGGCGGGTGCGGCGGCCACCGCGTCGATGAGTCGCAGCAGCGCTGACGCCCGGGCGCGCTCGACGGCGACGAAGGGCGAGTCCTTGCGGGT
>JBPCSR010000088.1:0-4606 GCA_051006935.1 Gaiellales bacterium | reverse complement strand
GGCGAGCTGCTCGACCGCACGGGCCTGAAGGCGCCCGACTGGGCGATCGCCGACGGGATGGAGGAGGCGGTCGAGATCGCCAACCGCATCGGCTACCCCGTGCTCGTACGCCCGTCGTACGTCCTCGGTGGCCGGGCCATGCGCATCTGCTACGACGAGGAGACGCTGCGCGACGGCCACGTCGGCCCGTCGACGCTCGTCGACCGCTTCGTCGAGGACGCGATCGAGATCGACGTCGATGCCGTCTCCGACGGCGAGGACGTGCTGATAGGCGCCGTCATGCAGCACGTCGAGGAGGCCGGGGTGCACTCGGGCGACTCGGCCTGCGTGATCCCGCCGCTCTCGATCGGCGCGACCGTCGAGGCCGAGGTGCGCCGGCAGACGATCGAGCTGGCGCGCGCGCTCGGCGTCGTCGGCCTCGTCAACGTGCAGTACGCGATCCGCGACGGCGAGGTCTACGTCCTCGAGGCGAACCCGCGCGCGAGCCGCACGGTGCCGTTCGTCGCGAAGGCGACGGGCATCCCGCTCGTCGACGCGGCGGTGCGCGTGGCGCTCGGCGAGCGCGTGCGCGACCTGACCATCGCCGAGGCCACGCCGGGCATGGTCAGCGTCAAGGAGGCCGTGCTGCCGTTCGCGCGCTTCCCCGGCGCCGATGCCCTGCTCGGCCCCGAGATGCGCGCGACGGGCGAGGTGATGGGCACGGGCCCCGATTTCGCGACGGCCTTCGCCAAGGCGCAGCGCGCGGCGGGCCAGGCGCTGCCCACGGCGCATCCGGACGGCACCACGGGCGTGGCACTCACCGTCAACGATCGTGACAAGCCGGCGGCGGCGTCGATCGCGCAGCAGCTCGTGAAGGCCGGCTTCGTCGTCTACTCGACGGAGGGCACGGCGCGGTCGCTGCGGCAGATGGGCATCGAGGTGACGCAGGTCGCCAAGCTGTCGGAGTCGGGGGAGACGATCCCCGACCTGATCCGCGACGGGCGCATCGCGCTCGTCATCAACACGCCGCTCGGGCAGGGCGCGCGCGGCGACGGCTACGAGATCCGCCGCGCCGCCGTGCAGTACCGCGTGCCGTGCATCACGACGATGTCGGGTGCCGCGGCCGCGGTGCAGTCGATGGAGCGCGCGTGGAAGGTCGATGCCAAGGCGCTGCAGGACCTGCACCGCGCGATCGGCGGCGCGGCGGCGTAGCGATGGCCGGCGCGCCCCGCCCCCGCACCCCCGAGGGCCCGGCCGCGGGGCGCGCCGTGCGGCGACTAAGCCTGCTCGCCCTCGGCGGCCGGGGTCGTGTCGACCGCGGGGGCTGCGCTCGTGGCCTCCGTGATCGCCGCGGCGGGTGCGGACGCGGCACCGCCGCCCGACTCCCATACGCCGTTGAGGCCGCTCTGCATGTACGCGAGCCACGCGGGCGAGAACACGAGGTAGAGGATCAGCGAGATCCAGCCGTTGATCGGCGTGACGCCGGCCAGCTGCTGGGTGGCGACGATGCGCTTGTGCGTGCGGAAGAAGCTGATCAGCGCGGGCACGATGATCAGCGCGCCGAGGGTCACGGCGAGGAGCGACTTGCCCGGGCTCGTGCCGCACTCGTCGGTGTTCTTGGCCTGGCCGTAGGCGGCCATCTCCTTGTTGATGCGGTACCAGAAGATCCAGAGGTAGATCAGCGAGAAGAAGAACGACAGGACGGCGACGCCGACGACGTTGCAGATCTTCGCGGTCTGCTGGGTTCCGGGGATCTGGACGGACTGGGCCATCGATTCCACCTCCTAGGTGAATGCCACGAGTCTACGCGCGTGGCGCCGGTTCGGCTAGGACGGAACCGCACCGCGGGAGCGGCATGAGCGCGGATACGGCGACGACGCGCCTGGGGCCGTTCCCCGCTCGTGTCGCCGGCGTGGAGTCGCTCGGCGGGCTCGCACTCGTGCGCGTGGAGCTCGATCCGCGCACCGAGCTCGGCCAGCCGGGCCAGTTCCACATGCTCCGCAACCCTGCGGGGCACGACTACCTCGCGCGACCCGTCGGGCTGATCCAGCTGGGCGACGGCGTGGGCTTCGTGGTCGATCAGGCGAGCGCCGCGGGCGACATGGGCGGTCCGGAGCTGGCCATCCTCGGACCTCTCGGCAACGGCTTCGACCTGTCGGCAACGGACGCCGAGACGACGCTTCTGGTCGCCGCGGGCTTCGGGCTGACGGTGATGCCAGCAATCGGACGTCTGTGCCCTGACATCCGGTTGATTGCCGGGATCCGGCAATCCGATCACGCGCCGCTCGCGGAGCTTGTGCCGGGCATCACGGTCGACCCGCCCGTCGTCGCGCCCGATCTCGTCACCGGGCCGCTCGAGGAGGCGCTCGCCACGGGCGCCTACCGCCAGGTGCTGGCGGCCGGCCCGTCGGCGATGGGCGCTGCGGTGGCCGCGATCTGCGCGCGCCATGGCGTGGCGAGCCAGGTGGCGCTGGAGGCCCCGATGGCCTGCGGCTTCGGCGGATGCTACTGCTGCGCCGTGGAGATCGACGGCACCTGGAAGCGCTGCTGCATCGAGGGCCCCGTCGTCGACGGCGCGAGGCTCGTGGCATGAGCATCACCGTCGGTCGCCTCGAGCTCGCCCATCCGCTCCTCAACGCGTCGGGTACGTGGGACGCCGTCGCGGCGCAGCGGCTGTTCGGCGAGGCCAACCCGGGCATGGCGGGTTTCGTCACCAAGACCGTCACGCCCGAGCCGCGCCCGGGCAATCCGGCACCGCGGATCGCGCCGAGCCGCCAGGGCCTGCTCAACTCGATCGGCCTGCCCGGCCCCGGCCGCGACGCGTTCCTGCAGACGCTGCTCCCGGAGCTCGCGACGATCGTGCAGGGGCCGATCATCTGCAGCGTCGGCGGCTTCAGCGTGGCCGACTACGTCGGCACGGTCGAGCAGCTCGAGCACCATTCCGACTGCGACGCGATCGAGCTGAACGTCTCGTGCCCGAACGTCGAGTCGGGCTGCGCCTCGATCGGCGGCGACGCGGGCGAGACCGAGCGGCTCACCGCGGCCGCGCGCGCCGCGACGGGCAAGCCGCTGTTCGTCAAGCTCAGCGCCTCGGTCGCCGACATCGCCGAGATCGCGCGCGCCGCGCAGGCCGGCGGCGCCGACGGGCTCGTCTGCATCAACACGGTCAAGGCCACGGCGATCATCCGCTGGACGCACGCGAGCCTGTTCGGCGGCGGCGGGGGAGGGCTGTCGGGTGCCGCGATCAAGCCGGTCGCGCTCCACGCCGTCCTCGCGTGCCGCGACGCGACGGGCCTCGACATCATCGGCCTCGGCGGCGTCGAGACGCGCGACGACGTGGAGGACCTCCTCAGCGTCGGCGCGTCGGCGGTCGCCATCGGCACGGCGCTCTTCCGCGACCCGGCGCTCGCGCTGCGGCTCCGCGACGAGCTCGCGGCCTGACGCCGAACTACCGCATTTGGGGAATGGTTCCCGCGAAAAAGCATCGCGGACGAGAACTATCCCGTTTCCGGCAACACTCACGGACGGTTGAAGGTTGAGTCGGTTTCGGCGCGGTGACTATCGTCCTGCCTCGTGTCGTCGCCCGACCTCCATCCGGCTCCCGTGTCGCCCGCCAAGCAGGCGCTTCTCCGGCACGAGACGCCGACCCGTTCGGCGAGCCAGCGGCAGTCGGCGCTGGCGCGCGCCAATGCCATCCGCGTGAAGCGCGCAGGGCTGAAGCGCGACCTCAAGGCGGGCGACCGCCTGCTGGCCGACATCCTGCAGCGCCCGGCCGAGTGGGTGCTGACGGCGAAGGTGCACGATCTCCTTCTGTGCGTTCCCGGTGTCGGAGCGGTGAAGGCGGCGAAGATGCTGCAGCAGTGCCGCGTGTCGGGCTCGAAGACGGTCGGCGGCCTGTCGGACCGCCAGCGCTCCGAGCTCGTCGCCCTGCTGCGCAAGTAGCGCGTGGCGCGCCTCTTCGTGATCTCCGGCCCCTCGGGCGCCGGCAAGGGCACGTTGATCCGCGGCGTTCTCGAGCTGCGTCCCGACCTCGCGCAGGTCGCGACGAGCGCGACGACGCGCCCGATGCGTCCGGGCGAGGAGGACGGCCGCGAGTACTTCTTCCTGTCGACCGACGAGTTCCTCGCGCGCGTCGACGCGGATGAGTTCGTCGAGTGGGTCGAGTTCGCCGGCAACCGCTACGGCACGCTCAAGAGCGAGGTCGATCGTCTGCTCAGCCAGGGCGTGAACGTGATCCTCGAGCTCGAGGTCGACGGCTCGCTGGTGATCAAGGAGGCGCGCCCCGAGGCGTGCTTGATCTTCATCGACACCGACATCGACGAGCTGCGCCGCCGCCTGCTCGCCCGCCAGACCGAGGCCGCCGACGAGATCGAGGCGCGCCTGCGGATCGCCGAGGAGCAGGCCAAGGACAAGCTCCGCTTCGACCACGTGGTGCACAACGATCGCGTGGAGCGCGCCGTGGCGGAGCTGCTCGCGACGCTCGAGCGTGAGCTCGAGCTCGAGTCGGAGCGACCCAAGGACTGCGGGCGGCGCCGGTGGTTTTGCCGGGGGAGAACGAGCACGTGCATTCCGGTGCTGCGCAGAGGGGTGACCTCCGTGACGAATCGCGACCGGGTCGTTCAGGAAC
>JBPCSR010000087.1:0-3506 GCA_051006935.1 Gaiellales bacterium | reverse complement strand
GGGCGTGCAGTCGGTAGGGTGATTTGAGATAGGCAATAACCTATGTGACTTCCGGAAGATCGATATGGAAGTTATGGAATCGGCGGCATAGACTGGAGCCAGTCAACGCAGGAGTCCCGCAGTGAGCGCCACCGTCCCCGAGCACACGACCTTTGACAGCTACACCCCGCCGACTCGCCTCTTGGCCGGCCCCGGCCCGTCGAACGTCGATCCCCGTGTGCTCGAGGCGATGCGCAAGCCCCTCGTCTCGCACCTCGATCCGAACTTCTGGGACAGCCTCCCGATCCTCGCCGAGATGATCTCGCGCTACTACGGGCGCCAGGACGGCGTCTCGATGACGCTCTCGATGAGCGGCACGAGCGGGATGGAGGCCGGCATCCTCAACCTCGTCGCACCCGGCGAGACGGTGATCGCCGCCAGCGGCGGGTTCTTCGGCAACCGCATCCAGGAGATGGTCCGCCGGCGCGGCGCGAACCTGATCGCCCTCAACGCCCCGTTCGGCCGCCACGTGCCCAACGACGAGATCCTCGAGACCCTCAGCGCGCATCCCGAGGCCGTGATGGTGTGCGTCGTGCACGCGGAGACGTCGACGGGCGTCGCCCACCCGCTGCAGGAGCTCGGCGAGGCGATGCGTGCGATGGGCTCCGACGCGCTGCTGTACGCGGACTGCGTCACGTCGATCGGCGCGATGCCGATCGAGGCCGACGCGTGGGGCGTCGACTACGCCTACGCGTGCAGCCAGAAGGCGATCGCAGCGCCTCCGGGCCTGTCGCCGATCACGCTCTCGAGCCGCGCGATCGAGCGCCTCGGCCGCAACGGCATGCCGGTCCCCTACTCGATGGATATCGCCGAACTGATCAAGTACTGGGTCGACCGCCCGATGACGTACCACCACACGACGCCGAACCTCGGCTACTACGCGCTCGACGAGGCGCTGCGCCTCGGGCTGGAGGAGGGACTGCAGACGCGCTTCGATCGCCACGCCGACGCCGGCGCGTACATCCAGTCCGGCTTCCGCGAGCGCGGTTTTGACCTGCTCGCCGACCCGGGCTGCCATCTCGCGCAGCTGTCGGCCGAGTGCGTGCCCGAGGGCATCGACGGCAAGGCGATCCAGGGCGTGCTGCTGCAGGAGCACGGCATCGAGGTCGGCGGCGGCCTCGGCCCCACGGCGCCCCCGATCTGGCGCGTCGGGATGATGGGCGTCAACGCCAATCGCGAGACGGCCGACCGCGTGCTCGCCGCGTTCGACAAGGTCCTCCCGAATGGAGCGCATTGACATGACCGCCGAGCTGCATCACGGCCCGCTGCGCGGGCTGCGCATGATCGATCTCGCCACCGTGTTCGCCGGCCCGAGCGCAGCCCGCCGTCTCGCCGACTTCGGCGCCGAGGTGATCAAGGTGGAGCGCGTCGGCGATGGCGACGGCGCCCGCAACCTCGGCGAGCGCGACGGCGCCGACGGCTTCTACTGGCGCCACGTCGGCCGCAACAAGCGCCCGATCGAGCTCGACCTCAAGCAGGACGCGGGCAAGGAGGTGCTGCTGCGCCTCGTGCGCAGCGCCGACGTCCTGATCGAGAACTTCCGCCCGGGCACGCTCGAGCGGCTCGGCCTCTCGCCCGAGGAGGTCCTGTTCAAGGAGAACCCGGGCCTGATCGTCCTGCGCGTCACGGGCTTCGGCCAGGACGGCCCCTACTCGAGCCGCGCCGGCTTCGGCACGATCGCCGAGGCGATGTCGACGCTCGCGTACACCACCGGGCAGGCCGACGGGCCCCCGACCCTCCCCTCCGTCGCCCTCGCCGACGAGATCACGGGCGCCCTCTCGGCGTTCGCGATCCTCGCCGCGCTGCGCCATCGCGACCTCACCGGCGAGGGCCAGGTGATCGACGCCACGCTGCTCGAGTCGATGCTCGACGTGGTCGGCCCCGGCCCCGCGATCACGAACCGCACGGGCGTCAGCGACCAGCGCATCGGCTCGCGCCTCTGGTTCTCCGCGCCGCGCAACGTCTACCAGTGCAGCGACGGCTGGATCTGCATGTCCGGCTCGGCCGACAGCGTCGCCATGCGCATCCTCGGCGTCGTGGGCGGCGAGGCGCTGGAGCAGGATCCGCGGTTCGCCACGAACGCCGACCGGATCGCGCACGTCGACGAGCTGGACGATCTGATCGCCGCGTGGGCGCTGCGCCACACATGGAGCGAGGCGGTGCGGATCCTCAGCGAGGCGGGCGCCGCCGCCGGTCCCGTCTACAGCGCTGAGCAGCTGATCCGCGACGAGCACGTCACGGCCCGCGGCTCGCTCTCGCCGGTCGAGAACCCGCACGGCGACGGCGAGCTCCTGCAGCCGGCCGTCACGCCGCGCCTGTCGCGCACGCCGGGCGCGGTCCGGCACGCCGGTCTCGCCAGGGGATCGTGCACGGAGGGCGTGCTCGGCGAGCTCGGCTACAGCGAGGGCGAGATCGCCGCGCTCGAGCAGGCCGGCGCGATCGGCGCGCTGCCCATCTCGGCCTGACGTCCCGGCCGCGCGATCGCACGGCCAGCGGCCCACGCGGTGCGCCCGCCCCGGACCTGCGGGCGGGCTCACGCGTGTGCGTGGGCTAGCCGGTGACGGCCGGCGACGTGTAGAGCCGCGCGTGCACGATCTTCGCCGCACTGGCGACCTGGCGCTTCGCCGTCGTCAGGCGACCGGCGAGGTGGAAGACCGTGGCCTTCCGGGCGACGGCCGCCTGCGCCGCGGCGTTGAGCGGGCACTGGAGCACCGAGACGCCCTTCGCGACCTTGCTCGACACCGTGCACGCCTTGGCGCCCGACTGCGTCGCCGTCAGCCGGAGCGTGCCGGCCATCGAGACTCGCACACGCGCCACCAGCGTCATGCCGTTCACGACCGTGCCGCCGAGGATCGTCAGGCGCGGCTTTGCGGTCTTCGCCTTGGCCTTCGCCGTGATCTTGGCCGTCGCCTTGGCAGTGCCGGAGCCGATCGGGTTCGTGCCCGTGGCCGTGCACTCGTACGTGCCGGCTTTCGTCGCGGTGATCTCCGCCGTCGTGTCGGTCAGGGCCGTGCCGTCGAGCGTCCAGGTGTAGGTCGTCGTGTTCGCCGCGCGCGCCATGAACAGGGCCGGGTCGTTGGCGCCCCAGGTCGGCGTGCAGGTGAGCTTGGTGCCGGTCTTGCCGGTGGCCGGCGTGACCGTCGCGGTGCCGTTCGGTGCGAGGCCGAGGAACATCGAGATCGGCTTATTGCACGCCAAGAAGATGACGACGCACGAATGACTGGTGACCGCGGTGAGCACCCCGCTCTTGCCGGGCGTCGCCAAATCCACGTAATAGATCTCATCGGCATTGTCAGCCGCCGCGTAAAGACGATTCGCGACGGGATCCACGGCGAGGCCGCGCATCTCGGTCGTTGGCGTGGACGTGACGGTCAGGATGGTCTCGCAGTTCCCGCCCGTGAGGTCGGTCCGCACGATGACACCGGGATTCGTCCCTCCCGCTTGCACGCCGCTGATGTAAAGCTTGC
>JBPCSR010000086.1:0-4394 GCA_051006935.1 Gaiellales bacterium | reverse complement strand
TACGCGAGCGCGCCGGTCGCCACGAGCAGGGCGAGCACGGCGACCAGGATCAGAACGGTTCCGCGGCGCATGGGCTAGCTCGCGTGCGTCTCGTCGCCCGCGGGGGCGTCGTCCTCGGCGTCGGCGTCCACGGACGCATCATCGTCCGCGTCCTTCGCCTCGTCCGCGTCCGTGTCGCGGATCACCGAGGCGATCGCTCGGCGGTCCATGCGCATCACGACGCCGTCGGCGATCTCGAGATCGAAGTCGTCGTCGCGCAGCCCGGCGACGGTGCCGTAGATGCCGCCGACCGTGAGGACCTCGGCCCCCACCTCGAGCGCCTGCGCCATCTCGAGCTTCGCGCGCTTGGCGCGCTGCTGCGGACGCAGGATCAGGAGGTAGAAGATCGCGGCCATCGCCACGAAGAGCAGGAGGTAGGTCTGCACGCTAGTCCGATCCGATCGTCAGTCGCTCGAGGGCGCCAGCGAGGAAGTCGTCGAACCGCTGTTCGACGATGGCCTCCCGCGCGGACGTGGCCAAGGCTAGCAGGAAGGCCATGTTGTGAATCGACAGGAGGCGCATGCCGAGCAGCTCCTTCTGCACCACGAGGTGGCGGATGTACGCGCGTGAGAAGCGCGTGCAGGTGCTGCAGTCGCAGGTCTCGTCGAGGGGTCGCGGATCACGGGCGAAGCCCGCGTTGCGCAGGTTGAGCCGGCCCGTCGACGTCATCGCGGCGCCGGTGCGGCCGAGCCGCGTCGGCAGGACGCAGTCGAACATGTCGACGCCCGCGGCGATCACCCGCAGGATGCCCTCGGGGTCGCCGATGCCCATGAAGTAGCGGGGCCGGTCGGCCGGCAGCAGCGCGGCCGTCGAGGCCGTCACGCGGAACATGTCGTCGCGGTCCTCGCCGACGGCGAGGCCGCCGATCGCGTAGCCGTCGAAGCCGATCCCGAGCAGGTCGCGCGCGCTGCGCTCGCGCAGGGCCGGGTCGATGCCGCCCTGCACGATCCCGAAGCGCAGCTGCCCCGGCGCGGCCGGACTGGCCCTGCAGCGCTCCGCCCAGCGCGTGGTGTGCTCGACGGCCGCGGCGAGCTCGGCCAGCGGCGCGTCGGGCTTCGGCACCTCGTCGAGGCACATGGCGATGTCGGAGCCCAGCTCGCGCTGGATGCGCATGGCGTCCTCCGGGCGCAGGTGCACGAGCTCGCCGTCGTACACGCTGCGGAAGCGCACCCCGTCGTCGTCGACGGTGCGCGTCGCGGCGAGCGAGAAGACCTGGAAGCCGCCGGAGTCGGTCAGGATCGGCCCGTCCCAGCCCATGAACCGGTGCAGGCCGCCGAGCTCGGCCACGAGCTCCTCGCCGGGGCGCAGGTGCAGGTGGTACGTGTTGCCGAGCAGGATCTGCGTGCCGATCTCCGCGAGCTCGCGGGGATCCACGCCCTTGACGGTCCCGAGCGTGCCGACGGGCATGAACACGGGGGTCTGCACCGTGCCGTGCGCCGTCTCGAGCGTGCACGCGCGCGCAGCGCCGTCGGTCGCGTCGACCTGGAAGTCGCCGGGCGCGCTCACTGGATCAGCATCGCATCGCCGAAGGAGTAGAAGCGGTAGCGCTCGCGCACGGCGTGAGCGTACGCGTCGCGGATCAGGGACTCGCCGGCGAGGCCCATCACGAGCGCGAGCAGCGTGGAGCGCGGCAGGTGGAAGTTCGTCACCAGCGCCCCGACGGTGCGGAACGGCACGCCGGGCTGCAGCAGGATCGAGGTGCGGCCGGCAGCGGGCGCCGCAGGGTCGGCGATCGTCTCGAGCACGCGCGTGGTCGTCGTGCCGATCGCGATGACGCGTCGCCCTTCGGCCACGGCCGCGGCGATCCGCGCGCGGACGGCGGGCTCGACGGCGTAGGCCTCGGAGTGCATGGCGTGCGCGTCAAGGTCGTCGGCGGTGACGGGGCGGAACGTGTCGAGCCCGACCTGCAGCTCAACCTCGACGACGTCGCAGGCGGCGCGCACCCGCTCGAGCAGCTGCGGCGTGAAGTGCAGGCCCGCGGTCGGCGCGGCCGCCGAGCCGACCGCGCGGGCGTAGACGGTCTGGTACCGCTCGGGATCGGCGGTCGCCTCGCGGATGTAGGGCGGCAGCGGCATCACGCCGGCGCGCTCGATCGCGTCGTCGAGCGCGCCCTCCGCGTGCAGCCGCACGCGCGCCTCCCCCGCGTCCCCGACCTCGACGACCTCGACCTCGATGCCGTCGCCTGCCAGCCGCGCGCCGGGTGCGAGCTTGCGCGCGGGGCGCACCAGCGCGGCCCAGACGTCGCCCTGCGGCTCGAGCAGGAGCACCTCGGCCGCTCCGCCGGTCGCCCGGGTGAGCCGCAGTCGCGCGGCCCGTACGCGCGTCGTGTTGACGACGACGAGGTCGTCGGGGCGCAGCAGGTCAGGCAGGTCGGAGAACACGGCGTCCGTGAGCGCGCCGCTGGCGCGGTCCACGATCAGGAGCCGGCTCGCGTCGCGCGGCTCGGCCGGCGTCTGCGCGATCAGCTCCTCCGGCAGGTCGTAGTCGAGCTCGTCGATGCGCACAGGCGCACGGTACCGCCCGCCGCCGCCTCGACGGTCAGTCGAGCAGGCTCGGCATGCCCGGATCGGCGGGCATGCCCGTCAGCTCCCGCCCGCGCGCCGTGAGCACGCGCCCGCGCGGGGTGCGCTGGATCAGGCCCTGCTGGATCAGGTAGGGCTCGTAGACCTCCTCGAGCGTGCCCTCGTCCTCGCCGATCGCGACCGCGATCGTGCCGAGGCCGACCGGCCCGCCCGCGAAGCGCTCGGCGATCGTCCGCAGGTACTCGCGGTCGGCGCGGTCGAGCCCGTCCTCGTCGACGCCGAGCAGCTCGAGCGCCTCGAGTGCGCCCTCGCGGTCGACCGCCGACCAGCCGCGCACCTGCGCGACGTCGCGGACGCGCCGGAGGATGCGGTTGGCGACGCGCGGCGTGCCGCGGGCGCGGCGAGCGATCTCGGCGGCAGCGTCGTCGTCGATCATCAGCCCGAGGATGCCGGCCGAGCGCGCGATGATGCGCAGCAGCTCGTCGGGGGTGTAGTACTCCAGGCGCAGGGAGATGCCGAAGCGGTCGCGCATCGGCGTCGTCAGGAGCCCCGCGCGAGTCGTGGCGCCGACGAGCGTGAACGGCGCGAGGTCGAGCCGCAGCGTGCGCGCCCCGGGACCCTGACCGATCACGATGTCGATCGCGCGGTCCTCCATGGCCGGGTACAGCAGCTCCTCGATCGCGCGCGGCAGGCGGTGCACCTCGTCGACGAACAGCACGTCGCGTGGCTCTAGCGCGGTCAGGATCGAGGCGATGTCGCCCTTCCGCTCCAGCGCGGGGCCCGAGATCGTGTGGATGCGGCTCTGCATCTCGGCCGCGACGATGAAGGCGAGGCTGGTCTTGCCGAGCCCGGGCGGGCCGGCCAGGAGCACGTGGTCGCAGGCCTCGTCGCGGCCGCGCGCGGCGGCCACGAACGTCTCCAGCTGGCGCACGGCGTGCTCCTGCCCGACGAACTCGCCGAGCCGCTGCGGGCGCAGCGAGCCGTCGGCCTCGCGGTCCTCCGGCTCCTCCTCGCCCGCGATGATGCGCGCGTCGTCGCTCATCCGCGGCCTCCGCCGAGGGCGGCGAGGCCGGCCTTCACGCGGTCCTCGGTCGAGCCGTCGGCCTCCTGCAGCGCGGCCTCGGCGTCGATCACCGAGTAGCCGAGCGCGACGAGCGCGTCGCGGGCCTCGCGGTGCGGGTCGGACGCGGCGGCGGGCACGGCGCCGCCGTCGACGGAAATGCCGGCACCGGCGATCTTGTCCTTGAGGTCGAGGCAGATCCGCTCGGCGGTCTTCTTCCCCACGCCGCTCACGCTCGACAGGACCGCGACGTCGCCCAGCAGCACGGCGCTCTCGATCCGCTCGGGATCCTGCGCGGAGACGATCGCCAGCGCCAGCTTGGGGCCGACGCCGTTGACGTTCAGGAGCAGGCGGAAGATGCGGCGCTCCGCCTCGCTGGCGAAGCCGAAAAGCTGCATCGCGTCCTCACGCACGTGGAGGTAGGTCGGCACCGTCACGGCCGCCCCCGGATCGCAGCGGGACAGCGCGCTGAGCGTAGCCGTGACCTCGTAGCCGACGCCGCCGACGTCGATCACGAGCAGGTCGCCGTCGCGCGCCGCGACGGTGCCGCTGACGTGCGCGATCACGCGCGCGCCCCCGCCCGGCGCAGCGAGGCCTGCAGCGGGCCCTGGGAGGCGTGGCAGATGGCCGCGGCGAGCGCGTCGGCCGCGTGATCCGGCGTCGGCGGCTTCGGCAGCGACAGCACGGCGCCGACCATCTTCTGCACCTGCGCCTTCTCGGCGCGGCCGAACCCGCACACGGCCGACTTGATCTCCGCCACCGAGTACTCGGCC
>JBPCSR010000085.1:0-4410 GCA_051006935.1 Gaiellales bacterium | reverse complement strand
GCCCTCGTAGACGTCGAGCGGGGTGTGGCGCACGGGCCAGAACCCGTAGGCGACCGTGCCGAACGCCTGGCGCACGTAGGCCGCATCGGTGAAGCCCGTGGACAGCTGCGGCACGAGGACGGCGCCCGGGTCGACGGCCTCGACGGTCGCCGCGATCGCCGCGTGCAGCGGCGTGCCGAGCGCCGACTCGGTGCCGCCGGTGATGCCCTGCACGAAGGCGCGCTCGAACGGGATGTCGCCGCCGAGCGCCTCGGCGAGCTCGTGGTCGAGGTCGGCCTCCGCGTCGCCCGGCAGGATGCGGCAGTCGAGGCCGACCGAGGCGCGGCCGGGGAGCACGTTGCGCGCCGTCGACCCGGTCAAGAGCGTCGGCGCGATCGTGATGCCGAGCAGCGCCTCGATCTCCAATGCGAACATCGGGTGCAGCGCGCCGACCTGGGCGGCGACGACGTCGAGGTCCTGATCGGGGTCGACGCCGAGCGCCTCGACCATGCCGCGGATCGCGGGCACGAGGCGCTTCTCCGTGCGGTGGGCGACGAGCCGCGAGATCAGCTCGGCGAGCATCGGCACCGCGTTGCGCCCGAGCGTCGGGATCGACGCGTGCCCGGCCTCGCCGAGCGCGGTGATCGTGACGGGCAGCGTGGCCTTCTCGCCGACCTGCAGCGTGTAGACGACGCGGCCATCGGCGAGCTCGAGCCGCGTGCCCCCGCCCTCGTCGAGCGCGTAGTCGCAGCGAAGGTCGGGGCGCTCCCGGAGGAGCCACGGCATGCCGACCTCGTCGGTGCCGTCCTCCTCGTCGGCCTGCGAGATCAGAAGCAGGTCGCCGCTCGGCTGGAAGCCGATGCGCGCGAGGTGGGCGATCGTCACGCAGCGCGTGGCGAGCTCGTTCTTCATGTCGCACGTGCCCCGGCCCCACACGAAGCCGTCGTCGTCGAGGTGCGCGTCGAAGGGCGGGTGCGTCCAGTCCGGCGCGTGCGCGGGCACCACGTCGGTGTGCCCCATCAGCGCGAGCGACGGGCCGGTCCCGCGGCCGGGGAGTCGGGCGATCAGGTTCGCACGGTCGGGATCGCGCACCACGAGCTCGCACGCCACGCCGTTCGCCTCGAGGTACGCCTTGGCGACGAGCGCGGCCGGCGTCTCGCCGCCGGGCGGGTTCGACGAGTCGACGCGCACGAGGTCGCGCATCAGCTCCACGGCCTCGTCGCGCAGCGCGGCGTCCATCGGCGGAACCCTACTCGCCCGCGATGTCGAGGACGATCTTGCCGACGAAGCCCTTGGCGACGAACATCCGCTGCGCCTCCTTGATCTGCTCCAGCGGGAACGTCGCGGCCACGGCCGGCTGGATCGCGCCCGACTCGATCAGCTCGACGAGCTCGGCGAACACGGCGGGGTCGGTGATCGTCGCGCCGATCAGCGTGAGGTCCTCAAGGTAGAGCGTGCGCAGGTCGAGCTCGACGATCGGGCCGCCGATGGCGCCCGAGATGACGTAGCGTCCGCCGCGCCGCAACGCCGCGAGGTAGCCCGGCCACGCGTCGCCGCCGACGACGTCGGCGACCACGTCGACGGTGCCCACGCCGAGGTCGATCAGCGCGGCGGCGAGGTCGGCGTCGCGGTCGATCACGTGCGCGGCGCCGAGCGCACAGACGCCGTCGGCCTTGGCCGGATCGCAGACGCCGATCGGGATCGCCCCGAGCGCCTTGGCGATCTGCACGGCGTAGCCGCCGACGCCGCCGGACGCGCCCGTGATCAGCACGTGCTCGCCCGCGGCGACGCGCGCGCGGCGGAGCATGTCGAGCGCCGTGCCCGCGGCGGTCGGGAACGACGCGAGCTGCACGGCGGTGAGCCGACGCGACACGGGATGCGCGTTGACCGACGGCGCGACGAGGAACTCGGCGTACCCGCCGTCGAACTCGGAGCCGAGGTAGCCGGCGCGGTCGAGGTCGTCGGGCGCGGCCGGATCGCGCACCCAGGGGTCGACGAGCACGCGCTCGCCGACGCGCTCGTGCGCCACGCCCTCGCCGACCGCGGCGACCACGCCGCACACGTCGGCCCCCTGCACGACGGGAAACGCGAGCGCACCGCCCCAGGCGCCCGCATCGTCGTCGGACTGCGCGTACCACCCGACGCGCGTGTTGATGTCGGTGTTGTTCAGCGCGCACGCGTCGACGCGAACCAGCACCTGCCCGGGCCCGGGCTGCGGCGTCGGGGGGTCGTCGACCTCCACGAGCGCATCGAGGTCGCCGTGCCGCGTGAGCAGCACTGCGCGCATCGTCGGTGGGATCGTCACCGCGCCCCCGGGTCGGGACGACGGACGAAGCGGACGAGCGCGAGCGCGACGACGATCAGCAGCACGCCGGTGATCAGCCCGCCGGTCTGCGAGGGATTCGTCGAGATGTCGGCGCGCCAGGGCCCGGCGCCGCCGATCAACGCGAGCAGCGCGTCGATCAGGATGATCAGCGCGGCGACCAGCGCGATGCCGCGCGCGCGGCCGGGGCTCGCGCTGCGCTCCGCCATCATCCACGCGAGGCAGATGCCGGCGATCAGCCCGTCCTTGACGCACACGGCGACGTCGAACGGCGGCTCGAAGGCCGTGCCGAACGCCGCCCACGCGGCGGTGCCGAGGTACGTGGCGGCGCAGCCGCCGGCGACGATGGCGTCGAGCTTCATGGCCTACGGCTCGTGGGATTCCGATGCGGGCAGCTGCCCGCCGAACGTCCGCCACAGGTACAGGAGCGACGGGACCAGGAGGACGGCGCCCGCGGCGAGGCAGACGAGGTAGACCTCGAGCATCGCGTCGCTCGAGGCGGCCTCCTGGAACGTGAGCGTCGGCGTGACGATGTACGGCCACTGCGCGGCGCCCCAGCCCCACACCACCGCGAGCACGAACGCGACCGAGACGTAGCGCGCCCGCGTATGCCCCCCGCGCAGGGTGACGGCGAGGCCGAGCACCGCGAGGACGGCGGCCGCGATCACGAACGGCAGCCCCCGGCCGTGCAGCAATTCGTGCGCGAGGGTCGGCGCCTCGCGGTCGGCGAGCACGAGACCGATCACCGAGAGGGCCGCGAAGGCGCCACCGGCGACGAGCGCGCGGCGACGGAAGTCCTCGCACAGCGGCCCGCTGGTCTGCGCCATCAGGAACGTCGCCGCGGTGTACGCGCAGATGCACACGGCGAGCAGGCCGATCGCGATCGGGAAGGGCGAGAGGAACGCGCTCCACGCGACGGCGTGCCACTCGCCGTCGGCGCCCTGCGTGAGCGCGCCGTCGGCGACCATCGCGGCCGCCGCGCCGAGCGCGAACGGCGTGACGAGGCTCGCGATGCTGAAGACCACCTCGAACAGCCGCTGCTCGCGCGGCGCACCCTCGTCGTGCGCGCGGAAGACGAACGCGGCGCCGCGCAGCACGACGCCGAGGACGACGAGGCTGAGCGGCACGAACAGGCCGATGCTCAGCGCCATGAAGCCCTTCGGGAAGGCGGTGAACAGCACGACGATCAGGAAGATCACCCAGATGTGGTTGGCCTCCCAGACCGGGCCCATCGCGCGGCGGATCGCGCTGCGCTGCTCCTCCTTTCGCGGACCGCCCGCGACGAGGTCCCACACGCCGCCGCCGAAGTCGGCCCCCGCGAAGACGGCGTACATGCTCACGCCCGCGGCGAGCGTGAGCGCGGCGATCGCGACGAGCGTCGAGCTAGTCACCCGGCACCCCCACGGGCGCGGCGGCGAGGCGCGTGCGGCGGCGACGGGCCTGGCGCAGCAGGATCCCGACCATGAAGGCCGTGATCACGACGTACACGATGCTGAACAGCACGAACCACTGCAGGATGCCGCTCGCCGACGTGACGCTGTCGGACACGCGCAGCACGTTGTAGATCGCCCACGGCTGGCGCCCCGACTCGGTCGTGATCCAGCCCGCCTCGAGGCACAGGTACGCCGCGGGCCCGCACGCGATCAGCATCGCGAGGAACGCCTTCGACTCGAGCCAGCGCGGCCGTCGCCGCCACGCGTAGAGCGCGATCAGCCCCGGCAGCACGAGCGCGGACCCGACGGTGATCATGATGTCGTACGCGTAGTGCACGAGCGGGAGGTTCGGCCAGGTGTCCTGCGGGAACGCCTCGAGACCGGTCACCGTCGCGTCGGGGTTGTTGTACGCGAGCACGGACAGCAGGTACGGGATCTCGATGCCGCCCTCGACGGTCCGCGTCTCGGCGTCGGGATAGCCGAACAACGTGAACGGCGCGCTCTTGGTGGTCGCGAAGAGCCCCTCGGCGGCGGCGAGCTTCTCCGGCTGCTGGTGCGTGATCATCACGGCGATCAGATCGCCGGCGACGATCTGCAGCGGCATCACGATCGCGGCCACGGCGAGGCCGATCGCGAGGCCGGTGCGGTGGTACGCGTCGCGGCGGCCCTTCAGCA
>JBPCSR010000084.1:0-3132 GCA_051006935.1 Gaiellales bacterium | reverse complement strand
CCGGCACCCTACACGGGGCCGCAGCGCCGGCGCTAGGCGGTGGGGTTGAAGAAGCCCTGGTCGACGAGGCGCTGCCGGTCCTCCGCGGACACCTCGACGTTGGCGGGCGTGAGCAGGAAGACCTTCTCGGCGATGCGCTGGATGGCGCCGTCGAGCGCGTAGGTCATGCCCGACGAGAAATCGATCATGCGCTTCGCGAGGTCGGGGTCGGCCGTCTGCAGGTTGACGATGACGGGCACGCCGTTCTTGAAGCGGTCGGCGATCTGCTGCGCGTCGTTGTACGAGCGCGGCGCGATGACGTGCACGCGCACGGCGTTGGCGGCCTTGCGCTCCGGCGCGGAGCGGAGCACGCCGATCTCGTCGCTCGACGAGCTGCGGCGCGGGCGGCCGGCGGCGGTCTCCTCCTCGTGGAAGGCGTCGTCGTAGTCGGGCGTGGACGAGGGGCGCTTGCGATCGAGGCGGCGGACGGCCGAACGCGTGCGCGACGGCGGCTCCGGCTCGTCGTGGACGGTGGAGAAGTCCTCGTCGTAGAGGCTCTCATCCTCGGCGAGGCCGAAGTAGACGAGCGTGCGGTGCCAGATGCTGGACATGCGGGTCAGTGTAGAGGTCTGGCGGACGGACATCCGCCGCTTGCCCATTACGGCGCCAGCAGCACGCTTCCTGCCCGTACCAGCGTCGCGCCCTCCTCGACGGCGACCTCGAAGTCCTGGCTGGTGCCCATCGAGAGGCGGTCGAAGCGGTGCGTGCCGGCCCAGCGACCACTGGCGCGCGCGGCGAGCTCGCGCAGCGCGGCGAACGCGGCGCGCGACTGCTCCGGGTCCTCGGCGAAGGCCGGCATCGTCATCAGCCCCGTCACGCGCACGTTGGCGAGCGGCGCGAGCAGCTCGAGGAAGGCGTCGAGGCCGTCGGGCGCTACGCCGTCCTTGTCGGGATCGCCGGCGGTGTTCACCTCGACCAGCACCTCCTGCGGCGCGGGCGACCGGCTCTCGATCTGCGCGGCGGTCGACTCGGTGAAGAGCGAGTGGATCAGCTGCACGCGCCCGGCGATCTCCTTGACCTTGCGGCTCTGCAGGTGGCCGATGAAGTCCCACGTGAAGAGGTCGCCGTACAGGTCCTGCTTGGCGACGAGCTGGTCCGTGCGGTTCTCGCCGACGCGCGTGATGCCGGCGGCGTGCAGCAGCGGGAGATCCTCCGCGTCGAGGTACTTGATCGCGGCGACGATCTCGACCTCCTCGGCGGCGCGGCCGGCGCGGGCCGCGGCGGCGGCGATGCGCTCGCGCGTCCGCGCCACGCCCGCCGTCACGTCATCAGGATTCCTCGGCATCGCGCTCCTCACGGTAGGCGATCACGCCCTGGCGGCCGGTGCGCTCGCCGTCGCGGCGGTACGAGAAGAACGTGTCGGCGTCGGTGATCGTGCAGAGACCGGCGATCTCGATCGCATCGGGCGACACCCCCGCGCGCATCAGCGCGGCACCGGCGCACGCCGCGAGATCGGCGGTGCCGCCCGCGGCGGCGCGCTCGCCGAACCGGTCGCGCAGCTGCCCGGCCACGTCGTCGCCCACCTCGTAGGCGATCGGTCCGGCGCACGGACCCACGGCGGCGGCGCACGCGCCCTCGCCGAGCGTCTGGACGGCGGCCTCCACGACGCCCGCGACAAGCCCCTTCCAGCCGGCGTGGACGACGGCGAGCGCCGAGCCGTCGAGCGCGCCGATCACGATCGGCACGCAGTCGGCCGACAGCGCGACGAGCGCCAGGCCGGCCTCGCGCGTGATCAGCGCATCGGCCTGCGGGAGGTCGCCCTGCGGATCGAGGTAGCCGCCGGGCATCGGCTCGGCCACGCGCACGGCGCTGCCGTGGACCTGGTGGTTCTGCACCGTGCGCAACGGGTCGGCCCCGACGGCCGCGCACAGCCGACGGCGGTTCTCGGCGACGGCGGCGCGGTCGTCGCCGGTCGTGAAGCCGAGGTTGAGCGAGGCGAACGGCCCCACCGAGACCCCGCCGCGACGCGACGTGAACGCGGCCACGATGCCCTCGGGGCCCTGCCAGCGCAGGAGCGGAAAGGCGGCGAAGCTGTCCCAGGCGAGCGGCATGCCGGCAGCCTATCGGTACGCTGCGGGGGAATGTTCGGCAACATCGACTCCGCCTTCTCGAGCGCGAATCTCGAGATCCTCGCGTTCCTCCTGCCGATCCTGGTCGTCTCGATGGTGCTCCACGAGATGGCCCACGGCTACGTGGCGAACCGCCTCGGCGATCCGACCGCGCGCATGCTCGGCCGCCTCTCGCCGAACCCCGTCCGCCACGTCGACCCGATGGGCTCGGCGATGTTCGCGATCTCGTGGATCGCCTCGGGCGGCACGTTCCTGTTCGGGTGGGCCAAGCCGATCCCCGTGCAGCCGCGCTTCTTCAACCACCCGCAGCGCGGCTTCGCAATCGTCGCGATCGCCGGGCCGATCACGAACATCCTGATCGCCTACGTGCTCGCGATCGTGCTGTCGCTGGCGAACCTCGTCGTGCTCGGCCCGGGCGACGCGATCTACACGATCGGCGATCCGACGCTGCTGCAGCGCGTGCTCGTGCAGGCGTTCCTGCTCAACATCTGGCTCGCGATCTTCAACATGATCCCGATCCCGCCGCTCGATGGCTCCCGCGTCGTGGCCGCCTTCATGCCGCGCCCGATGGCCGAGGCGTGGTCGCACCTCGACCAGTACGGCATGCTGATCCTGATGGGCATGATCTTCTTCTTCCGCCCGCTCCTCAACGTGATCTCCGGTCTGACCGACCCGATCGCCGCGGCGCTGCTCAAGCTGGCGGGCGCCTGATGCGCTCGACGCCGCTCCTCTACGCCGGCCTCGTCGCGCTGGCCGTCGCCGTGGTGTTCATCGGCTTCGGCCTGGTCGCCGGCTCGGGCCGCTAGGCCGCCGCGAGCCACGCGAGCTGCGCGTCGCGGTCGTCCTCGACGGCGCCGTCGATGCGTGCTCGGCGGAGCTCGACCAGCAGGCGGCCCACGTCCGGTCCCTCCGCGCCCGCGACCCGGCGAACGTCGTCGCCGTCGACGGCGAGCGCGATGTGGCGCAGGCGGCCGAGGTAGGCCTCGGCCTCGACGCCACCCGCGGCGACGACGGCCTCGATCGG
>JBPCSR010000083.1:0-2815 GCA_051006935.1 Gaiellales bacterium | reverse complement strand
CCCGCGCGATCCGGCCGACCCGGCCTACGCCTGGGGGCCGACCGACGCGTACGTGCAGCAGGCGGCGGCCCACGGCATGCTCGGACGGGTGATGTTCACGCTCTGGTCGACGCCGCGCTGGGCGGGCGCGCACGTGCGCCACGCCACCACGGCCGACATGCCGAACCTGCGCTATTGGCGCGACTTCGTGCAGGCGTGCGCGCGCCGCTACTCCGGGCGCTACATCCCGCCGGGTGCCACGGAGCCGCTGCCACGCGTGACCGCGTGGGAGACGTGGAACGAGCCGAACGCGATCTTCGCGCTGCGGCCGCAGCTCGCGCACGGCGTGGCGGTCAGCCCGCGCAACTACGTCAAGCTCCTCAACGCGCTCAAGCGCGAGGTGCGCAGCGCGATCCCGCAGCGCTCGACGTTCGTCGCCGGCGCCTTCTACAAGCAGGGCGGGTCGCAGGGCCTCACCCCCGTCGAGTTCATGCGCGGCATGCAGGCGGCGGGCGCGACGTTCGACGTCCTGTCGATGCACCCGTACAACCGCACGGCCACGCTCGGCCTGCGCGACGGCCTGCGCGAGAGCACCACGAACCCGAGCTTCATCGGCATCGCGAACCTCGGCACCTTCATCTCGCTCGCCAACGGCATCTTCCACCGCCGCTACCCGGTCTGGGTGACCGAGTTCGGATGGCGCACGACGTCGCCCGGCGCGCGCAGGCGCTCCGTGACGCTGCGCCAGCAGGCGATCTTCGCCCGGCAGGCGATCACGCACCTGCGCACGCTGCCTCAGGTGCAGCGCGCCGCGTGGTTCCTGCTCCGCGACGACCCGCCGCGCGAGGCGGGCGACTGGTACACGTCGGGGCTCCTGCGGCAGAACGGCGCGCGCAAGCCCTCGTTCGGCGCGTGGCGCGGCGCCGCGCGGCACCTGCCGCAGTCGCCGATCCACTAGAGGGCTACGGGCAGCCGGTCGGCGTACCGGCGACGGCCGCCAGCACCGTGGCCGGGCTCAGCGTCGGCAACGTGGCCGGATCCGTGCCGGGCGGCACGACGACCTGGATCGTGGTCGCCGGCAGCAGCGGCTGCAGCTGGTTGACCACGAGGCACGACGCGCTGGGGATCCCGTCGAGCTGGAGCAGCGTGCCGATCGGCGCCGTCGCCTTGGTCGAGACCACCGTCTTCCACGGGATGTACTGCCCCTTCCTGGCGTAGCCGAAGCGGTCGTGGTACCGGAGGTAGCGGACGCCCACCCCCGCCGACCACGTGCCGTCGGGGCGCTTGAAGGTCGGGCGGCCGCGGCGCGTGCGCCAGCCGCCGTCGCGCCAGACGGGCGCGCCCTTGGACCACGTGCCGTCGGCGCGCAACGTCGTGCGGCGTCCGCGGGCATCGACCCACCAGCCGCCGCCGCGCGCGACGATGGTCTTGCCGGTGCGCGTGATGCCGATCGACCGGGCCACCACGCCGTCGGTGCCGTAGAGGAAGTCCTCGCGGAGGTTCTGGTAGCGCAGCCCGGGCGCCGGGGTCTTGGCGGCGGCCGCCGTCTTCTCGCCGGCCGGCACGAGGTAGGAGACGTTGAGGTTGCCGAGCGGGCCGGGCGCGAGCGCCGTCGGCGGCGGGCAGTCGACGCCCTTCGGCACGAGCGTCAGCTCGCCCTTGGTCGGCAGCTTGAGCGTCTTGTCCGGCGGGATCAGCACGTCGATGTGGTTGCCGATGATCGCGCCGCCCGTGTCGTCGGCCGAGAAGCAGCCCTTGGACGGGGTGTTCTTCAGCGCGTCGATGTAGATCGTCGAGCCGCGCGGGATCACCGCGAGGTCCGTGGCGATCGAGTGCCATGGCGTGACGCTGGTGCCGACGCCGACGCCGAACGTGTCGAGGTAGCCGCGGTAGGTGAGGTCGTCGGGCTTGCCCGCGAGGACGTTCGCCTTGTTGCAGACGACGGTATAGGCCGCGGGGTCGGCGGGCGGGTTCTGCCACGTGCCGTCGTCGTTGGCGAAGGTCGGCCGCAGGTTGTCGGTGGTCGCGAGGTTCGGCTTGCCCGTGGCGGGATCGAGCGCCCACCACACGCAGCCGCCGGGCCGCGCGTATGGCGCCCCGTTGGTGAAGCCGCTGGCGGCGGTCTTGGTCGGCTGGCCCTCCTTGTTGACCCACGCGCCGGCGCCGCCGCGCCAGTGGAGCGTGACGTTGTCGTCGCCCGTTCCCGTCCCCTGCATCGCGACGCCGCGCGCCGAGTAGAGGAAGTCCTCGCGGTACGCCGTCTTGAGGCCCGGCGCGACGAGCTTCTTGGCGGTGAACCAGCTCTCGGGCGCGAACCAGTAGTACGTGATCCAGAACTGCCCGAGCGACTGCGGCCGCGGCGGGATGGCCGGCGCGACCGCGCTCGTCGTCGTCGCGGTGGTCGCGGTCTGCGCCGCGGCGCCGCCGGCCAGCGCGAGCAGCGCAGCGCCCGCGATCACGCACGCCGCGACGGCACGGCGAAGGACGCTGCGGGTGCGGGCGCGCATCGGATACGGGGTTCGCGCCCGATCCGCGCACCCCTCTGTGACGAGCGGTACCACGCCCCCATACTGCCCCACGTTCGGCGACGCGCGTGGGCGCCGGTCACAATGCGGCCATGAGCACCACGCTGCTCGCCGCCCTCGCGATCGCCCTCGCCTGCATCATCGTGGCCGAGCCGCGCCTGCTCGCGCGCGCCTGGCCCTCGTGGCTCCTCGCAGCGGGCGCGGGCATCGGCATCGCGTACGTCGTGGTGCATCTCCTGCCCGAGATCGCCGCGGGCGCCGAGATCGTGCGTCGCTCCACGGAGGGGCGGCTGCCCTACGCCGAGCTCCAC
>JBPCSR010000082.1:0-3112 GCA_051006935.1 Gaiellales bacterium | reverse complement strand
TTGCCGATCACGACCGCGCGCTCGATCTGCAGGTCCGGATCGAGGTCGTGGAAGTCCGGGTGGCCGTTGTACCAGGCGACGAACGCCGTCGCCGGGAGCGAGCCGGGGAGGTCCTCGCCGGGGATGCCCATCCGGCGGTCGGCCTGCGCGCCGTAGGCGTAGATGACGCCGTCGTAGTGCTCCATCAGCTGCGCGTGCGAGACGTCGCGGCCGATCTCGACGTTCCCGAACATGCGGAAGCCCGGCTTGTCGGCGATCTTCTCGAAGACGCGCGAGACGGCCTTGATCTTCGGGTGGTCGGGGGCGACGCCGTGGCGCACGAGGCCCCACGGCGTGGGCAGGCGGTCGTAGAGGTCGACCTCGATCTCGGGCTCGGCGTCGAGCAGGTGGCCGGTCGCGTAGAAGCCGGCGGGGCCGGCGCCGACGACGGCGATGCGATGGGCGCGGTCGGTCATGGCTGGGACGGTAGCGCGGGGCTACGCGGCGACGCGCAACGGCGGCACGGCGCACGCCGGGTCGTACGCGTGCAGCTCCGTGCCGTGTCGGCGCAGCCATTGGTGCGCCGTGCGCCAGTCGGGTCGGAGCTCCTCCACGGCCGCCCAGAAGGCGGGGCTGTGGTCGAGATGGCGGAGGTGGCAGAGCTCATGGACCACGACGTAGTCGAGCACGTGGAACGGCGCGAGCATGAGCCGCCACGACACCGACACCGTGCCCGTGCGGGAGCAGGAGCCCCAGCGCGACGTGCCGTCGGCGATGCGGAGCGACGACGGGTGCGGCTCCGGGAGGTCGGCGATCAGCGCCTCGGCGACGGCACGCGTGTGCTCGCGGTACCAGCGCTCGACGAGCCGGCCGGCGTCGGCCGGCGATGGAGCGGCGATCACCACCTGATCGTCGGTGCTCATCACGCGGGCGCGGTCGGCGCGGCGTACCGCGAGCACGATCGGCGTCCCGTGGCGCCACACCACGCCGGGCTGCTCGAGACCGAGGACGCGGCGCTCGAGCCGCGCGTTCTGCGCGGCGATCCACTCGCGATGCTCGCGGATCAGCTCGCGGCCCATGTCCTCGCCGCCGCGCGCCGGCAGCACCAGCTCGACGCCCGTGCCGGCTTTGGCGACGAGGCGCACGCGGCGAGCGCGCGCGCTGCGGCGCACGGCGACTTCGACTCCATCCACGACCAGCGCATCCACCGGGGAAAGGATCCCGCTCGGGTCGGACGGCTCCCCGGGGGCGCGGTACGCTGCCGCCATGGCCGATTGGAACACCTGCGATCTCTGTGACGACAACCCGGATGCGATCCGCGTGCCCGTGCCGGGCCTCCGGCACTTCGGCGGCGTCACCCGCTTCACGGGCCCCGCGATGACCGTCTGCTGCGACGCCGACAACACCCGCGTCAAGGAGCTCGTCAACACGCCGGGCGAGGGCCGCGTGCTCGTCGTCGACGGCGGCGGCGGACTCGTGACGGCGCTGGTCGGAGACGTCGTCGGCGGCGAGGCGGTTGCCAACGGCTGGGCCGGCATCATCGTCGACGGGTGCGTGCGGGATTCGGCGGGCCTCGGCGAGCTGCCGCTCGGCGTGATGGCGATCACCACGTGCCCGCAGCGGCCAGCGCGCGTGGGGCAGGGAACGGCGGGCGACGACATCGTCTTCCGCGGCGTGCCGTGCCGCCCCGGCGACATCGTCTTCGCGGACGAGGACGGCGTCGTGCTGCTGGACCCCGACGGCGCGTAGGCCGCGAGCCGGCGGGACGCGGTCCCTGCCATGCTCCGCGCATGCCCGAGTCCCTCAACGCCACCGTGGTCGTGGTCGGCGCCGGACCGGCCGGACTGCGCGCCGCCGAGCTGCTCCAGCGCCGCGGCGTCGACGTCGCCGTGCTCGAGGCGCGTGATCGCGTCGGCGGTCGCCTCCATTCGCTGCCCGCGGGGTCCGGCAGCGTCGATCTCGGCGCCACGTGGTTCTGGGCGAACGAGCCCGACGTGATCGGGCTCGTCGGTGCGGAGGGACTCGACGTGTTCGAGCAGCATCTCGCCGGCGACATGGTCTTCCAGACCGCAGCCGGCGTGCAGCGCATCGCGGGCAATCAGCTCGACGCGCCGTCGAAGCGGCTGGCCGGCGGCATGCAGTCGATCGCCAAGGCCCTGCTGCACCGGCTCGCTCCCGGCACCGTGCGGCTCGAGCAGCCCGTGCGCGCGGTCGGCCCCGCTGGCGACGTCATCGAGATCGCGACGGACCGCGCGGTGGGGCGCGCAGCGCACGTGGTGATCGCCGTGCCGCCGGCCACCGCCGAGCACCTGATCGACTTCCGCGGCGCCCTGCCCGACGATCTGCGCCGACTCGCGGCGGCCACGCCCGTCTGGATGGGCGCCTTCGCGAAGGTCGTCGCGTGGTACGACTGCGCCTTCTGGCGCGAGGCCGGCCTGGCCGGTGCCGCCTTCAGCCACGTCGGGCCCATGCGCGAGCTGCACGACATGTCGGGTCCCGACGGCCAGCCCGCGGCCCTGTTCGGCTTCGTGCCGCTGCAACCCGGTCAGCCCACGCCGGGTCGCGACGCCGTGCTCGCCCAGCTCGTCGAGCTGTTCGGCGCCGGCGCCGGCGAGCCGCTCGGGCTCGAGATCGCGGACTGGCGCGCGGAGCCGTTCACGTCGCCGCCGAACGTCGACGTGCTGGGCGAGTACGGCACCTACGGGCACCCGGGGTTCCGCACGCCCGCGCTCGACGGCCGCCTGCACTGGGCGTCGACGGAGACGGCGACCGACGCGCCCGGCCATGTGCAAGGCGCGCTGTCGGCGGCCGCGCGGGCGGCGACCGATATCGGCGCCTGACGCGGCCGCCCGCGCGCCTACCCCTGATGCCGCCGGATTGGAACCAGGTGCATGGCTGGATCGAGGGCGTGCAACGAGTCGGTTCCACGCTTGGGGCTGACCGTGTCTCACGCAGTGAATCCGCGTTACGTGCTGTGCTGCCTGTGTTGAGAACCTGCACCTGGTCGGCGCCCCACCGTGTCTCACACGCTGGGGCGCCGGGTGATGCGTCAGCCGTTTGCGACCTGCATGCACGGACCGGAGATGATGTCGCCCGCGTCGGCGATCACGCGCGTCGTGGCGCTGCGGCACGT
>JBPCSR010000081.1:0-13325 GCA_051006935.1 Gaiellales bacterium | reverse complement strand
GTCGGCCGCCGGGTCGGCGCCGACGGCCGCGGCCGCACGCTGGTGCAGGGTCGCAGCGCCACCCGCGGCGCGCTCGAGGACGCGGGCGCACGGCTCGTCGGCGTCGTCTCGCAGCATGAGGCGCGGCGCCTCGCCCGCGCGGCCGCGCAGCGCGCGATCCTCGACGCCTTCGGCGGCGATGCGCACGCGGCGAAGGCCGCGGCGATGGCCGAGGCCTGGCGCACGCTGGTCGCCGCACGAACGGCGCGCGAGCAGGCCGAGGCGGAGGCCGCGGGGCTCGCCGGGCGCATCGCCGAGCTCGAGGGCATCGCCGAGCGCCTCGCCGAGGTCCAGCCGCGGGTCGGCGAGGCCGAGGAGCTCGAGGCGGAGCGCCAGCGCCTGCGCTACGCCGACGAGCTGGCCGAGGGCACCGCAGGGGCCGCGGCGCTGCTCTCGCCCGACGACGGCAGCGGCGCCCTGGGCCTCACCGGCCAGGCCGAGCGCGCGGTGCGCGGCGCGGCCGACCGGGACCCGTCGCTCCTGGCGGTCGCGGACGAGCTGCGCGAGGCCGTGATCCGCCTCGAGGAGGCCTCGCGGACGCTGCACGCCTACGCCGGCGGCATCGAGCACGATCCGGCGCGCCTCGAGCAGGTGGAGGCGCGCCTCGACCTGCTCGCCGACCTCGTGCGCCGCCACGGCTCGCTGGAGGAGGCGATCGCGGCGGGCGAGGAGGCCGAGCGGCTGCTCGCCGTCGCGCGCGGCGACGCCGGCGGGCTCGAGGAGGCGCGCGCGGCCGAGGCCGCCGCCGACGCGCAGGCGACCAGGGCAGCCGACGCGCTGTCCACGGCGCGGGCCGCGCTGGCTCCGAAGCTGGCCGCCGCCGTCCAGGGGCACCTCGCCGACCTCGGCATGGCCGACGCGGCCGTGGCGATCGAGCTCGAGGAGCGGGACCTCGGCGCCGCCGGCCGCGAGGACGTCCGCATCCTGCTCGCGCCCACCCCGGGACTGAGGCCGGCGCCGATCGCCGATGCGGCGTCGGGCGGCGAGCTGTCGCGCGTCGCCCTCGCGCTGCGCGTCGCCGCGCACGACCGCGACGCGGTGCCCACGCTCGTGTTCGACGAGGTCGACGCCGGCGTCGGCGGCGCCACGGCCGTCGCGGTGGGGCAGAAGCTGCGGGAGCTCGCCGCCTCCACGCAGGTGATCGTGATCACGCATCTCGCGCAGATCGCCGCGCTCGCCGACCGGCACTACCGCGTGGTGAAGGTGCCGGGCGACCCCACCGAGACCACGATCGAGCTCCTCGACGACGGCGGCGTCGACGCGGAGCTCGCGCGCATGCTCGGCGGCGACGCATCCGCGGCCGAGGCGCTCGAGCTCGCGCGCACGCTGCGGGCGCGCGCCTGATGCGCGTCGTCGACCTCACCCAGCCGCTCTCGCCCGACACGACGCCGTGGCCGGGCGAGGCGCCGCTGCGCGCTTCGGTCGCTGCGACCGTCCCGGCCGACGGCTACTACACCCGCCGCGTCGACCTCCAGGAGCACGTCGGCACGCACTTCGACGCACCCGCGCACTTCGTCGCCGACGGCGCCACCGTGGAGCGCGTGGCGGCCAGTCGGCTCGTCGCGCCGCTGCGCGTCGTCGACGTCTCCGGCCAGGCCTCGGAGGACCCCGACTACGCCGTCACGGCGGATGACGTGCACCGCATGGAGCGCGAGCACGGTCCGCTCGCGCCGGGCGACGCGCTGCTCGCGCTGACCGGCTGGGACGCCCACCTCGGCGATCCCGCGCGCTACGTCGGCGATCTGCGCTTCCCCGGCTTCGGCGCCGACGGCGCCGCGCTCGCCGTGGACCGCGGGCTCGTGGGCATCGGCATCGACACCCTCTCGGTGGATCGCGGGTGCGACGAGGCGTATCCCGTGCACCTGCGCACGCTGCCCGCCGGGCTCTGGCACCTCGAGGGCCTCGTCGGACTCGACCTCGTGCCGCCGTCGGGCGCGATGCTCGTCGTCGGCGTGCCGCCGCTCGTCGGCGCCTCGGGATTCCCGGCGCGGGTGCTCGCCCTCGTGCCCTGATCCGTCCGCTGCATGGCATCCGACAGCGCGGGTAGTGTCCCCGTATCAGTCCACGGAGGAGCGAGATGGCGGAGACGAAGACCCGGTACGTGTTCATCACCGGCGGCGTCGTCTCCTCCCTCGGGAAGGGCATCACCGCCGCCTCGCTGGGCCGGATCCTCAAGAGCCGCGGCCTGCGCGTCGCGGTGATCAAGCTCGACCCGTACATCAACGTCGACCCGGGCACGATGAGCCCGTTCCAGCACGGCGAGGTGTTCGTCACCGAGGACGGCGCCGAGACCGACCTCGACCTCGGGCACTACGAGCGCTTCATCGACGAGAACACGTCGAGCCTGTCGAACGCCACCGCCGGCGCGATCTACGACAGCGTGATCCGGCGCGAGCGCCGCGGCGAGTACCTCGGGTCGACGGTGCAGGTGATCCCGCACATCACGGACGAGATCAAGCGCCGCGTGACGCGCGTCTCCGAGGCCGAGGCCGTCGACGTCGTGCTCGTCGAGATCGGCGGGACGGTCGGCGACATCGAGAGCCTCCCGTTCCTCGAGTCGATCCGCCAGCTGCGCAACCAGGTCGGCAAGGACAACGTCTGCTACGTCCACTGCACGCTCGTGCCGATGGTCGAGGCCGCGGGCGAGCTCAAGACGAAGCCCACGCAGCACTCGGTCAACGAGCTGCGCCGCATCGGCATCACGCCCGACATCGTCGTCTGCCGCGCGTCGCACCCGATCACGCGCGACCTCAAGGACAAGATCGCGCTGTTCGCCGATCTCGAGCCGAGCCACATCCTCGCGTGCGAGGACGCCTCGAACATCTACCGCGTCGCGCTGGCCCTCCACGACCAGGGCTTCGACGACCTCGTGCTCGACGGGTTCGGCATGACCGCGCCGCCGGCCGACATGGCCGAGTGGATCGCGCTCGCCGACCGCGTCGACGGGCTCCAGGGCGAGGTGCGGATCGCGATCGTCGGCAAGTACATCCAGCTGCAGGACGCGTACCTCTCGGTCGTGGAGGCGCTCAAGCACGGCGCGATCCACCACGGCGCGGTGCTCAAGCTCGTCTGGCTCGACGCCGAGGCCGTGCTGCGCGGCGAGGCGCGCGAGCAGCTCGAGTCCGTCGACGGCGTGCTGATCCCCGGCGGGTTCGGCGGCCGCGGCATCGAGGGCAAGATCGCGGCCGCGCGGTTCGCCCGCGAGCACCAGGTGCCGTTCCTCGGCGTGTGCCTCGGCATGCAGATCGCCGTGGCCGAGTTCGCGCGCGACGTCGCCGGCATGCCGGGCGCCAACTCCACCGAGTTCGACCCCGAGACGCCGTACCCGATCGTCGACCTCCTGCCGGAGCAGAAGGACGTGATGGACATGGGCGGCACGATGCGCCTGGGCGCGGAGGCCGTCGTGCTCAAGCCGGGCACGAAGGCGCACGCGGCCTACGGCGAGGACACGATCTACGAGCGCCACCGCCACCGCTACGAGGTGTCGAACCTCCTGCGCCCGCAGCTCGAGGCGCAGGGGCTGATCGTCTCCGGCACCTTCGCGCACAAGGACCTCGTGGAGATCGTCGAGCTGCCGAACCACCCGTGGTTCGTGGCGAGCCAGTTCCACCCCGAGTTCAAGTCGCGTCCCACGCGTCCGGCCCCGCTGTTCCGCGACTTCGTCGGCGCCGCGGTCGCCTTCCGCGATGCGCTCCCGGCCGAGACGCGCGCAGCGACCGGCACCACCGCCGCGGCCTAGCCGTGGACACGGCGCTCGACCTGTTCCTCGCCCTGGCGCGGCTGCCCACGCCGCCGGGGAAGGAGCGCGCCGCCATCGACCTCGTGCGCGAGGTGCTCGCGTCGTTCGGCGTGGAGTCCGAGGAGGACGACGCCGGGCCCCGCATCGACGGCGACGCCGGCAACCTCTACGCGCGCATCCCCGCCACCTGCGCGGGCACGCCGCTGTTCTTCAACGCGCACGTCGACACGGTGCCGATGACGGCGCCGATCGACCCGGTGATCGAGGGCGACTTCGTCGTCAACCGCGAGCCGACGATCCTCGGCGCCGACAACAAGGCCACCGTCGCGGGCATGATCGACGGCATCCGCCGCATCGTGCGCGAGGGCATCCCGCACGCCGGCATCGAGCTCGTGATCACCGTGCAGGAGGAGATCGGCCTGATCGGCGCCAAGGCCTTCGACGTGGACCGACTCGAGGCGCGCGTTGGCTACGTCTACGACGTGGACGGCGACCCCGGCGCGATGACGATGCGCGCGCCGAGCCAGATCACCCTCGACCTGGAGTTCCGCGGCAAGTCCGCGCACGCGGGCATGGAGCCCGAGCGCGGCCGCAACGCGATCCACGCGGCGGCGATCGCGCTGTCGCGGCTCTCGATGGGCCGGGTGGCGCCGGGCGCCTCGCGCAGCGTCGGTCTGATCTCCGGCGGCACGCAGCGCAACGTCGTGCCCGACCGCTGCAGCGTCCAGATGGAGGTCCGCAGCCTCGACGACGTGCAGGTCGTGGTGCTCGCGCAGGAGATCGTCGACGCGGCCAACGCGGCCGCGGCCGAGACGGGCTGCTCCGTCGAGATCGCGCAGGTGCGCGAGTACACGGCGTACGCCTTCTCCGACGACGACGAGGTCGTGCGCATTGCGCGGAAGGGGCTCGCCGCCGCGGGCCTCGACGTGCGCGAGATCGAGACGGGCGGCGGCGCCGACGCGCACGCCTTCAACGAGCGCGGCCTGCAGTGCCTCAACCTGTCGAGCGGCATGGAGGCGATCCACACGCCCGACGAGCGCATCAAGGTGCAGCACGTCGAGGACCTCTCGCGGATGACCGTCGAGCTGGTCCGCGCCGCGACGGCCTGACCACGCTGTGGAACCCGCCGGCGATGCTGGCGTGCGAGACCGCTAGCATCTGCCCGTTCCCGGAAGCACGAGCCACCTCGGAGGTGCCGGCATGCGCGTAGGCGTCGTCAAGGAGATCAAGAAGGACGAGTACCGCGTCGCGCTGACGCCGGCCGGAGCGCGCGAGCTCGTCGGGCGCGGCCACGAGGTCGTCGTCGAGACGACCGCGGGCGTCGGCAGCTCCTTCCCGGACGAGGCGTACGTCGCCGCGGGCGCGTCGATCGCCTCGTGCGAGGACACGTGGGCGACGTGCGACATGGTGATGAAGGTCAAGGAGCCGCTCCAGCCCGAGTACGCGCGCATCCGCGAGGGGCAGATCCTCTTCACGTACCTCCACCTCGCCCCCGACGAGGAGCTGACGAAGGCGCTGATCGGCACCGGCGCGACGTGCATCGCGTACGAGACGGTCGAGACCGACGATCACCGCCTGCCGCTGCTCGCCCCGATGAGCGAAGTCGCAGGGCGCCTCGCCCCGCAGATGGGCGCGCACTGCCTCGAGAAGCCCAAGGGCGGCCGCGGCATCCTGCTGGCGGGCCTGCCGGGCGTCGCGCCCGCCAAGGTCGTCGTCCTCGGCGGCGGCATCGTCGGCTACAACGCCGCGATGATCGCGGTCGGCATGGGGGCCGACGTGTGGGTGCTTGAGCGCTCCGTCGACCGCATGCGCGAGCTCGAGAACATGATGGACGGGCGCATCACGCTCGAGATCTCGAACCAGCAGATGGTCGAGGAGGCGATCTCGAACGCCGACATGGTGATCGGCGCCGTGCTCGTCGCGGGCGCGCGTGCGCCCCGGCTCGTCACGAAGGACATGCTCAGCGGCATGAAGGAGGGCGCGGTCCTCGTCGACGTCGCGATCGACCAGGGCGGCTGCTTCGAGACCTCGAAGCCCACCACGCACTCCGACCCGACGTACGTGGTCGACGGGGTCGTCCACTACTGCGTCGCCAACATGCCGGGCGCCGTGCCGATCACCTCGACGCGCGGTCTCACCAACGTGACGCTGCCGTACGCGGAGCTGCTCGCCGACGAGGGGCTCGAGGTCGCCTGCCGCGCCTCCAAGCCGCTCGCGCGCGGCGTCAACGTGATGGCCGGCAAGGTCACCAACAGGCCCGTCGCCGAGAGCCACGGGCTGCCGTATACGCACCTCAGCGACCTGATCGACCGGATCGATCCGAGCATCTAGCGCGGGAGGGACGCCGACGGGGGAGGCGAACTTCCCCGTTATGCAGGATCCCCGGATCACGGACTTCCTGACGGCGCTGCAGCTCGAGCGCGACGCCTCGCCCCACACGATCACGGCCTACCGCACGGACCTGGCCGACCTGCAGGCGTACCTGACGGCGCGCAGCCTCGACCTCGATGTCGTGACCGGACCGGATCTCGAGCCGTTCGCGCTGGAGCTGCGCGATCGCGGCCTGGCGCCGGCGACGGTGCGGCGCCGGCTCGCCGCGGCGCGATCGCTTCTCCGGCACCGCGCGCGGGAGGGTGCGAGGACCACGGGGGTCCGCGACGTGCCGCTGCCGAAGGCGCCGCAGGCGCCGCCGCACGCGCTCACCGCCGAGCAGGCGATCGCGCTCGTGGAGCATCCCGACGCCACGCCGCTCGGCCTGCGCGATCGCGCCGTCCTCGAGCTCCTCTACGGTGCCGGCCTGCGCGTCTCGGAGCTGTGCGGGCTGCGCCCGGGCGATCTCGATGCGGAGCTCGGGCTCGTGCGCGTGCTGGGCAAGGGCGGGCGCGAGCGCGTGGTGCCGTGCGGCGCGCAGGCCGTCGCCGCCGTCGCGCGCTACCTCGCCCGCAGCCGCACGCTGCTCGGCGCGCGCCAGGATGCCGACGCGCTGCTCGTCAACAACCGCGGCGGGCGCCTGACGCGGCGCGGGGTCTTCCTGATCGTCCGTCGCCATGCCGAGCCGCTCGGGCTGCCGGAGTGGGTGGGGCCGCACGCGCTGCGCCACGCCTTCGCGACGCATCTGGTCGAGGGCGGCTGCGACCTGCGCACGGTGCAGGAGCTGCTCGGCCACCAGCGCATCGCGACGACGGCGATCTACACGCACGTCGCGGGCACGCACCTGCGCGAGACGTTCCTGTCGGCGCATCCGCGCGCCCGGGCGGCATAGGCGCGCCGGCGGCGCGCCTCCGCCTCGCCGTCGTCACGCTCCGCGCCTCGCCGGCATGCGGCCTTCGTCGACCGTGCCGCGCATGGATCGCCAGTTCACGGACCACGCCGACGACCGGGTACGCGAGCACCACATCGCACGCGAGGCCGTCTACCTGACCATCGCCCAGCCGGATCGCGAGGCAGTCCTCAACGCCGGGCGATGGAACGAGAGCCAACACGGCGCGAGGAGATTCGGCGATCGCGAACTGCACGTCGTATGGATGCGACGGCACGGCGAGCTGCTCGTGTTCACGGTCTGGTGGAAGCAACTGCGACGCAGCCGGAAGGGTGGAAGACGATGAAGTACTCTGGTCCCATGACGATCACCGCGTACACCGCGCCAGGTGAGATCCTGATGATCACCATCGCCGAGGGCGAGATCGACCTGTCCGAGGAAGTCGAGCCGTGCATCGCCGTGGTCGATCTCGACGCAGACGAGCGCGTGCTCGGCATCGAGGTGATCCAGCAGTCGCAGTTCGACCTCGCCGCGGTCGCCGCCGAGTACGGCATCGCGGATCTCGTCCCCGAGATCGAGGCCGCGATCGCCACCGCGAAGCCCGGCCCGTAGGCCGCGGCGGCTAGGCTGCGGGCATGCCGGAGCTGCCCGAGGTCGAGACCGTTCGCCGCCGGCTCCAGCCGCATCTCGAGGGTCGGCGGATCCGACGCGTGGAGGTGCGTGACGCGCGCCTCGTGGGGCGCGAGGACCCGCGCCGCGTCGAGCAGCGGCTGACGGGCCGGTCGATCGCGGCGCTCGACCGTCGCGGCAAGTACCTGCTGCTGCGCCTCGACGACGGCGAGACGCTGATCTCGCACCTGCGCATGACGGGCAACTGGCTGATCCCCGCCGGCGACGAGCCGCCGCACGTGCGTGCGGTGATCGAGCTCGACGACGGCGCGGTCGCGATGTACGCCGACGCGCGCCGCTTCGGCACGTGGGATCTCCTCTCCGACGCGGCGGCCGAGGCGTACCTCGCGGCGCGCCTCGGACCCGAGCCGATCGACGCGGCCTTCGACGGCGCCGTGCTCCGTGCCGCCTTCAAGGGGCGCCAGGCACCGGTCAAGGCGCTGCTGCTCGACCAGCGCCTGGTCGCCGGCATCGGCAACATCTACGCCGACGAGGCGCTCAACGCGGCGTGCATCCACCCGGACCGTCCGGCCGGCCGACTCACCCGCCCGCAGTGCGACCGCCTCGCCGAGGCCGTGCGGCAGGCGCTCGAGGAGGGGATCCGCGCGCAGGGCTCCTCGATCCGCGACTTCCGCTCGCCCGACGGCGGGTACGGCTCCATGCAGGAGCGCTTCCGCGTATACGGACGCGACGGCGAGCCGTGCGTCGCGTGCGGCGCCGAGATCGTCAAGACGCGCTGCGCCGGGCGCGGTACCCACGTGTGCCCGGTCTGCCAGCCGAAGCCGCGGCGCAGCCCGGGAATGCGGCGAACCCGCATGACGTTGGAGCGGGTGTGAAGAAGGTCGAGTTCTACTCCGCTGACTGGTGCCCGTTCTGCATGCGCGCGAAGGCGCTGCTCGACTCCCGCGGGATCGAGTACGAGGAGATCAACGTCGACCGCATCCCGGGCTTCCGCGAGAAGCTCGTCGAGATGACGGGGCGGATGACGATCCCGCAGGTCATCATCGGCGGCGAGCCCGTGGGCGGGTACGACGACATCGCCGCGCTGGATCGCGCCGGCGAGCTCCTGCCGCTCGTCCAGGACTAGCGCCGCGTGGCGACCGCCTACGCGGCCGAGGCGATCGTCCTGCGCAGCTTCCGCACGGGCGAGGCCGACCGCGTGGTGCACCTGCTCACGCCCGACCGCGGCCGCGTCAACGTGATCGCCAAGGGCGCGCGGCGGACGACGGCGAAGATCGGCGCCCGGCTCGAGCCGATGACGCGCATCGAGGCGATGATCCAGCCGGGCAAGGGCGACCTCGCGACGATCACCGGCGCGCACGTGCTGTGGACCGGCGACGACCTGCGCCGCGACCCGGTCCGCGTGCTGGCCGCGACGGGCGGCATCGAGGCGGTCGTGCGGCTGTTCCCCGAGCCGGAGCCGGATGTGCGCCTCTTCGAGGGGCTCGCGCGCTACCTCGAGGCGATGACCGAGCCGCTCGGCGATGACGTGCGGGCCGGCGCCGACGCGCTGACGCTCGCGTTCGTGCTCAAGCTCCTCGCGCTCGCCGGCTGGCGTCCGGAGGTCGCCGCGTGCGTCGGGTGCGGCGGCGCCGTCGAGGTCTACGACGCCGCGGCGGGGTGCGCCTACTGCGCGACGTGCGGCAGCGGCGTCCCGCTCGACCAGGCGTCGGCCACGGCGGCCGCGCGCCTCATCTCCGAGCCGCTCGGCGCGGTGCCGGCCCTGTCGTCGGAGCAGCGCGCGGCGATCGCCCGCGTCTGCCGCGCCACGGCGCAGGAGCACGGCGGCGTGCGGCTCGCGCTGCTCGCTACGGCGTGATCGTCGACAGGCGCCCGGCGCGGCTGACCAGCCAGACCTCGCCCGCGCCGTCCTGCCCGATCGCGGCCAGGCGCGGGACGCGCAGCCCCGTGTCCACGAGCTTCCTGTCCTTGCGCAGGATCGAGAACACGCGCCCGCTGCACGCGTCGCCGAAGACGTAGCGGTTGCGCAGCGACGGCACCGCCTTGCCGCGGTAGAGCGCGCCCGCGACGGGGGCGCAGCCGTATGCCGTGCCGTAGGCCGTCAGCGGCGCGATCAGCGTGCCCGGGGTCGGCTGCGGCTTGTACTTCGACGTCCCGTCGAACGCGCTCCACCCGAAGTTCGGCAGCGCGGGCGCCGGGTTCGGCACCCAGTCGACCTCCTGGTTGTCGCTCTGGCTCCAGTCGACGAGCCACAGGCTGCCGGTGCGCGGGTCGAACGAGAAGTGCGGATTGCGGACGCCCATCGCCCAGACCGGCGGCTGGCCGGCCGTGCCGTCGGCGAAGGGGTTCGTCGGCGGGACGCCGTACGGCTCCGCGGCGGCCACGTCGACGCGCAGGACCTTGCCGAGCAGCGTCTCGGGATTCTGCGCGCGGTTGCCGGGGTCGCCGCCGGCGCCGCCGTCGCCCATGCCGATGTACAGGAGGCCGTCGGGCCCGAACGCGAGCTGCCCGCCGTTGTGGTTCGCGTAGGGCTGGCGCACCGACAGGAGCGTCGTCGCGCTGCCCTTGAGGAAGTGGCCGTACTTCCCGCGGCGGAACCGCACGACCTGGGTGTCGCCGGCCGCATCGGTGTAGTCCACGAAGACGAGCCCGTTGTCGCGGTACTGCGGGCTGTAGGCGATGCCGAGGAGGCCGCGCTCGCCGCCCTGCTGTCCCACGCGGTCCGTGAGGTCGGCGAGCTTCTGCGGCTTGCCCTTGACGATCGCGTAGACCTCGCCCTTGCGCGTCGTGACGACGGGCCACGGGTTGCCCGGGCGGAAGACCAGCGCGGTCGGGTCCTTGAGGCCCGTCGAGACGGTCTTCAGCTGCAGGGCGCCGGCCGCCGGCGCGGCGACGAGCAGCGCGGCGAGGGCGGCGAGGAGGAGCGGGAGGCGGGGAAGCGGCACGGCCTCAGGGTATCCCCGCTTCCGGCGGGGTGTCCGGCGTGGGGGAATCGGTAGCCTTCGGCCGTGCAGACGGAATCGGCACCGACCACGTTCCAGGACCTGATCCTGCGCCTGCAGGCGTTCTGGGCGGCCGAGGGCTGCGCGATCGTCCAGCCGTACCACACGGAGGTCGGCGCGGGCACGATGAACCCCGCGACGATCCTGCGCTGCCTCGGCCCCGAGCCGTGGGCGACGGCCTACGTCGAGCCGAGCATCCGGCCGACCGACGGCCGCTACGCCGAGAACCCGTACCGCCTGCAGCACTACTACCAGTTCCAGGTGCTGATCAAGCCCTCGCCCGACGACGTCCAGGAGGCGTACCTGCGCTCGCTCGCGGCGATCGGCATCGACGCGGCGGCGCACGACATCCGCTTCGTCGAGGACAACTGGGAGGCGCCGACGCTCGGCGCCTGGGGTACCGGCTGGGAGGTCTGGCTCGACGGCATGGAGGTGACGCAGTTCACGTACTTCCAGCAGGCGGGCGGCATCGACTGCGACCCGATCTCCGTCGAGCTGACGTACGGCCTCGAGCGCATCGCCATGCACCTGCAGGGCGTCGACGCGTGCTGGGACCTCCAGTGGGCGCCGGGCCTGACGTACGCGGATGTGCACGCCCGCGGCGAGCGCGAGTGGAGCGCCTACAACTTCGAGGTCGCCGACGTGCCCGGGCTCGTGGGCGCGTTCGACCACCACGAGGCCGAGTGCGGCCGCTGCCTCGAGGCCGGGCTTCCGATTCCCGCGTACGACCAGGTGCTGAAGTGCTCGCACGCCTTCAACCAGCTCGACGCCCGCGGCGCGATCTCGGTGACGGAGCGCGTCGCGTACATCGGGCGGGTCCGCGCCCTGGCCCGCGCCGTGGCGCACGCCTACCTCGGCCTGGAGCCGGCGTGACCGCGTCGCTCCTGATCGAGCTCGGCTGCGAGGAGCTGCCGGCGAACGCGTGTCGCGTCGCCGAGCGCGAGGCCGGGCCGGCCGTCGAGCGGCTGCTGGCCGAGCGCCGCCTGGCGCCGACGTCGGTCGAGACGTTCGTCACGCCGCGGCGCATCGCCGTGCTGGCGGAGGGCGTGCCCGCCGAGGCGCCGGCCGAGACCGTCACGCACACCGGCCCGCCGGAGAAGGCCGCGAAGGACGAGAGCGGTGCGTGGACGAAGGCCGCCGCGGGCTTCGCCCGCAAGCACGGGCTCGCGCCGGAGCAGCTCGAGGTGCGCGACGGCCTGCTCACGGCCACCGTCACCTCGCCCGCGGAGCCGCTCGCCGCGCACGCGCAGGCGCTCGTCGACGGCCTGATCGAGGGCCTCCAGATGCCGAAGAACATGCGCTGGGGGAGCGGCGCGCTGCGCTTCGCCCGGCCGATCCGCACGCTGATCGTGCTGCACGGCGACACCGTGCTGCCGGCCGAGGTCCAGGGCGTGGCGAGCGGACGCACGACGCGCGGCCATCGCCTGCTGCGGCCGTCCTTCGAGCTCGCGCGCGCCGACGACTACGCCGTCGAGCTCGGCGGCGCGGGCGTCGCCGCGCGCACGGCGGACCGCCGCGAGGTGATCGAGGCGCTGCTCGCGACCGAGGCCAAGTCGCACGATGCGACGTGGGAGGACCCGGGCCGCGTCCTCGAGGAGGTCGTGTACCTCGTCGAGTGGCCGCGCGTGCTCGACGGCGCGATCAGCGAGCGCCACCTCGCGCTCCCCGAGCAGGTGCTGATCACGGCGATGCAGTCGCACCAGCGCTATCTGCCGCTGCGCGGCGCCACGGGCACGCTGCGCCCGGCGTTCCTGACCGTCGTCAACTCGCATCCCGATGCCGACGCGACGGTGCGCGCGGGCAACGAGCGCGTGCTCGCGGGCCGCCTCGACGACGCGGTGTTCTCGCTCGAGAAGGATCGCGCCCGCGGCATCGAGGCGATGGCGGAGGAGCTCGGGCGCATCACCTTCCACCAGCGCCTCGGCACGCTGGCCGACCGCACGGCACGCCTGATGGCGCTGGTCGGGATCCTCGCCGACGACGCGGGCATCGCCGGCGACGACCGCGCGCATGCCGTGGCGGCCGCGCGGCTCGCCAAGGCGGACCTCGCCTCGACGCTCGTCGGCGAGTTCGCCGAGCTGCAGGGCGAGACCGGCATGGAGTACGCGCGCGCCGCGGGCCAGCCCGACGCGGTCGCGGTCGCCATCCGCGAGCAGTACCAGCCCGACGGCGCCGGACGCCCGGTGCCCGAGACCGTGCCGGGCGCGTTGCTCGCGCTCGCCGACCGCTTCGATCAGCTCGTCGGCGTCGTCGCGGTGGGGGAGCGCCCGACCGGCTCGCGCGATCCGTACGCCCTGCGGCGCGCCGCCGCGGGCATCGTGGAGATCCAGGCGCGCTACGGCATGCCGCTCGACCTGCCGCGGCTCGTCGCGCAGGCCCACGCGCTGCTCGTCGGGCAGAGCGCCGACCTCGAGCTCGACCTCGACGCCACGCAGGAGATCGTCGTGCCCTTCGTGCTCGACCGCGTCGACCAGGCGCTCGGCGAGGAGGGCGTGCCCGTCGACGTCCAGCGCGCGGCGCGCGGCGCCGGCAGCGCCGATCCCGCCCGGCACGCCGCCGTGGCGCGCGCCCTGCACGCCGCGGCCGACGCGCCGGAGCTCGCGGCCGCGCACGCCGCCGTCACGCGCTGCAGCCGCATCGCCGAGAAGGAGCAGGC
>JBPCSR010000080.1:0-3673 GCA_051006935.1 Gaiellales bacterium | reverse complement strand
CTCCAGCACGTACGCGCGCGGCGACGCGTCGTCCGCGGGGTCGGCGGGGTTCGGCGTCTCGAACGCCTTCTCCTCGGCCCACACCCGCTGCCAGCGCAGCTCGACGGCTTCGGGGTCGTACCGGTCCACGGAGGCAGGATACGTTCAGCGGCGCCGCCCCCGATGCACTCGGCCGACGGACGCGCGTACGCTGTGCCGGTGAGCGCGGCTCCGGCGATCGAGGTGCACGGCGCGACCCGCCGCTTCGGCCCCGTGGTCGCGCTTGACGGCGTGGATCTGCGCATCGACGCGCCCGCGACCGGCCTGCTGGGCCGCAACGGCGCCGGCAAGTCGACGCTGATGAAGGCCGTGCTCGGGCTCGTCCGGCTCGACGCGGGCGAGATCTGCGTGCTCGGCGAGGACACGCGCCGCGCGGGCGACCGGATCCGACGACGCATCGGCTACGCCCCCGAGCACGAGTGCCTGCCGCCGGAGCTGACCGCCGCCGATCTGGTGCGCCACCTGGCGGAGCTGCGCGGGCTGTCGCGCACCGACGCGATCCGGCGCGCGTCCGAGGTGCTGTTCGCCGTGGGCCTCGAGGAGGAGCGCTCGCGCGTCATCGGGTCGTTCTCGCTCGGCATGCGCCAGCGCGTGAAGCTCGCGCAGGCGCTCGTGCACGCGCCGGACCTGATCATCCTCGACGAGCCGACGAACGGCCTCGACCCGATCCAGCGCGCGGAGATGCTGGAGGTGATCCGGCGCGTCTCGCACGACCTCGGCGTGCGCGTGCTGATCTCCTCGCACATCCTCGACGACATCCGCCGCACCTGCGACCACGTGGTCGTCCTCCGCGAGGGCCGCGTCACGCTGGACCGCCCGCTCGCGGCCGCGGCCGGCGAGGCCGACGTGCTGCGCGCCGAGACCGTCGAGCCCGCCGCGGCGCTCGTCGCCGGCCTCGTGGCGGCCGGGGTGACGTGCGAGGCGATCGACGACCGCACGGCGCGCATTGCCGTCCGCGACGACCGCGATCGCGACCTCGTGCGCGACACGGCTGCGGCCACCGGCGTCGGCCTGCGCCGGCTGCACCCCGACGGTCCGTCGATCGAGGAGCAGCTGCTGGAGGCGATCGGATGAGCACGGCGCGCATCCACGACGTCCGCTACCGCCCCTACGAGGGCGAGGTCCAGAGCGGATCGAGCCGTGCGATCGCCTCGATGGCGCGCTGGAGCGCCTTGCGCGCGCTCGGAGCGCGGCGCCCGTGGACCGCGAAGATCGTCCCGGTCGGCTTGGCGCTGATCGCGTTCGGGCCCGCTATCACCGTCCTCGGGATCAAGGCGCTGCTCGGCGCGCAGATCTCGCAGAAGCTCCCCGGCGACATCGTCCCGTTCGCCACGTACTACCAGCTGATCGCCTTCGCGATCCTCGCCTACGCGGCGATCGTGATCCCCGAGACGATGTGCCCCGACCGACGCAGCCGCGTGCTCGACCTCTACCTGTCGACCGCGATGAGCCCGCGCGAGTATGTCGTCGGCAAGGTGCTCGCCTCGGCCGTGCCGCTGCTGGCCGTGACCACGCTCCCGCTGGCCTTCCTGTACGTCGGCAACGTCTTCTTCTCCGACGATCCGTTCGGGTACATCGGCTCGCATCTGCGCGAGATCCCGGCGATCCTGATCGGCGGCGTGCTCGTGGCGCTCGTCTACACGCTGATGGGCCTCGCGGTCGCCTCGCTCACGAGCCGACGCGCGTTCGCGACCGTGGGCTTCGTGCTGATGCTGATCGTCTCGGGCCTGATCGGCGGCGTGCTGCGCAACGCGCTCGCGCTCGGGCCGAACTCGCGACTCGTGAACCTCCAGTTCCAGCCCGTCTGGCTCGCGCAGAAGATCATCGGCGAGGCGCCCGCCTCGGTGGTGAAGGACGGTCCGCTGCAGCGGTTCGACACGCCCGACACGGGGCTCCTGATCCTCTCCAACGCGATCATCGTCCTCGTCTGCGTGGCATTGCTCGCGCTGCGCTACCTCCGGAGCGACGCATGACGCCGCTGCTCGAGTTCGACCGCGTCTCGAAGTGGTTCCGCGACACGGTCGCCGTCGGCGACGTCTCGTTCGGGATCGAGCCGGGCGTCACCGGCCTGCTCGGGCACAACGGCGCGGGCAAGTCGACCGCGATCCGCCTCGCCACCGGGCTCGCACGTCCCGATGAGGGCGACGTGCGGGTGCTCGGCCGGGATCCGCGGCGCAGCGGCGAGTCCCGCGCCGCGATCGGCCTCGTGCCCGACGGCGACGGGCTGTGGCCGGGCCTCACGGCACGCGGTCTCGTCGAGGCGTGCGCGCGCCTGCGCGGCGTCGCCGACGCGCGCGGCGCCGCCGCCGATGCGCTGCGGACCGTCGACCTCGCCGACGTCGCCGAGCGCGAGGTCAAGGGCTTCTCGCAGGGCATGCGCCAGCGCGTCAAGATCGCGCAGGCGCTCGTGCACCGCCCGCGGGTGCTGATCCTCGACGAGCCGCTCAACGGCCTCGACCCGCAGCAGCGCGAGGCGACGATCGCGCTCCTGCGGCGGCTCGGCTCCGAGGGCATCGCCACGCTGTTCTCCAGCCACGTGCTCGGCGAGGTCGAGCGGGTGGCCGACAACGTGCTCGTGCTCGTCAACGGCCGCCTGGTGGCGGAGGGCGCGCCGCACGCGCTGCGGGAGCTGATGGAGGAGCGCCCCCGGCGCGTGCAGGTGACGGCCGCCCCGGCCCGACCGCTCGGTGCCGCCCTCGCCGCCGTCGCCGGGGTGCAGCAGGTCCACATCGACGAGGGCTCGCTGCTCGTGGAGACGAGCGACCCCGGCGGCCTCGCCCGCGCCCTGCCGACCCTCGCTCGCGACTGCGGCGCGCGCATCAGCGCGATCGAGCCCACCGACGAGGACCTCGAGAGCGTCTACGGCTACCTCACCCAGCGCGCCCGCGGGGTGCGCCGATGACCGTCACGCGTCTCACCATCCGCGCGCTCCTGCTGCGCCGTCGCTCGCTCGCGCTGCTCCTGCCCGTGCTCAGCGTGCCGCTGTTCGCGGGCATCGCGATCGCGCGCGGCGAGGTCTCGCCCGACAACCAGGCGATCATCGTCGGCCGTCTGCTCGTCACCACCGTCGCACCGCTCGTCGCGCTCGTGCTCGCCGTCACCGCGATCGGCGACGAGCGCGAGTCGGGCACGATCGTCTACCTCGCGACGGCGCGCATCTCGCGCCTGCGGGTGGTCGCCGAGAAGACGCTGGCCGCCGCGATCTGCGCCGCGCTGCTGCTCCTCCCCGCGCTGATCGCGATCGCGGTGCTCGGCTCGCACCTCGGCGTCGGTACGGGGAACATCGCGCGCGGCATCGCGGGGACGCTGCTCGTCGCGGTCGTGTACGCCGCCGTGTTCGCGGCGGTCGGCCTGCTGCTCAAGCGCGCGCTTGTCGCCGGCGTGATCTACATCCTCGTCTGGGAGGGCGCGATCGCCACCGTCGCGCCGTCGGCCGAGCGCTTCAGCATGACCGCGTGGGGCCGTGCGATCACCGACGGCGGCCTCTACGGCCTGTCCGTCGACCTCGTCCCGACGTTGAACGCGACCACGGGCGCGATCGCGCTCGTCGCGGTGACGCTCGCCGCCGTGCTGGTCGGCGCGTGGCGCCTCGGCCGCATGGACCTCCCGTAGTTCCTCGCGCATCCGTGCGGGA
>JBPCSR010000079.1:0-16664 GCA_051006935.1 Gaiellales bacterium | reverse complement strand
CTCGCCTACAACTGCTCGCCGTCCTTCAACTGGAAGCGCGCGCTGTCCGACGAGGAGATCGCGCGGTTCCAGCACGAGCTCGGCGAGCTGGGCTACAAGTTCCAGTTCATCACGCTGGCGGGCTTCCACGCCCTCAACGCGTCGATGTTCGAGCTCGCCCGCGGCTACGCCGAGAGCGGCATGACGGCCTACGTCGAGCTGCAGGAGCGCGAGTTCGGCATGGAGGACGCGGGCTACACCGCCACGCGCCACCAGCGCGAGGTCGGCGCGGGCTACTTCGATCTCATCTCCACCATCGCTTCGGCCGGAGCGAGCTCCACCCTGGCCCTCAAGGGGTCCACGGAGGAGGAGCAGTTCCACTAGGCCGGACACCCCGGCGGGGGTCGCGACGGGACCAATTGGCCGTCGCGATCCCCGCCGTCCCCACCGCGCGGCCCGGGTGCACCCCCAGTCGGTCGCGTCCTCTGCAGATTTCATGCAGTTCTGGACCCGGGTCCAGAACTGCATGAATCGTGCAGATTTGGACCCGGGTCCAGAAGTGCACGAAACGTGCAGCTTCCGTGCCGGGTCGCCGAGCGCGTGCGGCGCACCCCGGATCCCGCGCCGAGGCGACTCGCTAGGCTGCCCGCCATGCGCGTGATGATCATGGCGGCCGGGCTCGGCACCCGCCTGCGCCCGCTGACGGAGCATCTGCCGAAGCCGGTCGCACCCGTCGGGAATCGCCCGTGCGTCGAGTACTTGCTGCGCCGGATCGCGGCCGCGGGCTGCACCGGCGCGGTGATGAACCTCCACTACCACCCCGACGAGATCACCTCGGCGATCGGCGACGGCTCGGCCTACGGCATCCCCGTCGAGTACTCGATCGAGAAGCAGCTGCTCGGGACGGCGGGCGGCACCCGCAAGTGCCGCGCCTTCCTGACCGCCGAGGACGACACGTTCCTCGTGACCAGCGGCGACGGCCTGCACACGATCGACCTCGCGGCGCTCGCCGCCGCCCACCGCGCGTCGGGCGCGCTCGCCACGATCACCGTCAAGCGCGTCGAGGACGTCACCGGCTTCGGCGTCGTCGTGACCGACGCCGGGGGCCGCATCACGTCGTTCCAGGAGAAGCCCGCGCCCGCCGACGCGCTCAGCGACCTCGTCAACGTCGGCGTCTACTGCTTCGACGCCGCCATCTTCGACGCGATCCCAGCGGAGGGCGAGAGCGACTTCGGCTCGGAGATCCTGCCGCGGCTCGTCGCCGAGGGCGCCGACGTGCGCGCGTGGGTGACCGACGCGTTCTGGAGCGACATCGGGTCGCTCGACGAGCTGCTCGCCACGAACCTCGCGATCGCCAGCGGCGCCGTCGACGTCGATCCGGCCGGCGATCTCGTGATGGACAGCGACTGCGGCCTCCCGAACGTGTCACCCGACTCCGTCATCACCGGCCCGGTCCTGATCGGCGAGGGCGCCGAGGTCCACTCCGGCGCGACCATCATCGGCCCGGCCGTGATCGGCCCGCGCGCGGTGATCGAGCAGGGCGCCGTCGTCGAGCAGGCGCTGGTCCTGCCGGAGGCCGAGATCCACGCCGACTCGCCGTCGAGCGGCATCCTCGGCGCCGTCGAGCACCTCGACGGCGTCTGGCTCCGCTAGGCGAGCGCGTCGGCGAGCGCGCCGAGCGCCCGCACCGTCTCGTTCCACTGCTCGACCGGGTACGCGATCGGGTAGGTCGAGAAGCGCGCGATCACCACGCGGCTCGGATGGTCGACGAGGCAGTGCTGGCCGTAGATGCCCGAGCCCGTGTAGCGCGTGCCGCGGTCGATCACCCAGAAGGCGTTGCGGTACATGCTCCAGCCGGCCCGCTCGACGTTCGTCATGGTCGGACTCTCGGCGTAGTTGCGCACCGCCTCGTCGTCACCGTCGCGGGTGTCGGCCACCCAGTCGGCGGGGATCACGCCCTGCCCGTCGCGCTGGTACGCGAGGCCGAAGCGCGCGAGATCCCGCGTCGCGCAGGACAGGCCGCCGTCGACGACCGCGTCGCCGACGACGTCGAGCATCATGTCGGCCTCGAACTCCATGCCGAGCGGGACCCAGAGCTCGTCGACGAGGGCGTCGACGAAGCGGCGCCCGGTGACGTTCTCGACGATGCGCGCGACGATGTTCGTGAGCACCGAGCGGTAGTCGAAGGTCGCGCCGTGCTCGCGCGACCTCGGATACGTGTGGAAGTGCCCGTACATCCCGAGCGGCTCGCGCCCGCCGAGCCGGCGGTAGCTGGCCTGCCGCTCGTACTCGAGCAGCGGGTTGTCGGCGTCGGGGTCCGCGTACAGCGCGTAGTCCTCGACGAACTCGGTGCCCGCCGTCATGTCGATCAGATGGCGCACGTTCGCGCCGTCGAGGCTCGAGCCCGCGAACTCGGGCGCGAGGTCCGTGACCAGCTGGTCCATCGCGACGAGGCCCTTCCCGACCTGGATGCCGAGCATCGCGCCGACGAACGACTTCGTCACGCTCATGCAGAGATGCGGCGTCCGCGCGGTCATGCCGTTGGCGTAGCGCTCGTAGACGATCACGCCGTCCTTGAGCACGACCAGTCCCTCGCCGTTCGACGCGTCGAACTGCGCGTCGACCGTGATCGTGGACCCGTCGGCCGCCTCGAGCTCGACGCCGCCGAGGTCGCGCAGGTCGACGGGGAGCTCGGCGACCTCGCCCGAGTCGTTGGCCACGCGCGCGGTCGGTGCGAACTCGCGCACGCGCTGGAACGCGCGCGTCGGGTAGGGATTCTCCATCCAGGTGTCGGTCGTGGCGCGCTGCATGGTGCGCAGCCTACCGACGGTCGACGCGTCAGGCGACCTGACGGATCGTCACGATCGCCGGCGGCACGGCCGGCCGGTCAGGCGTCGTCTGCGCGCCGATCGCGAGGATCTGGCCCGTGCCGTCGCTGGAATACGCCCAGAGCTGGATGCAGTCGCCGGCGTTGAGGCCGAAGAAGAAGTTCCACGCAGCCGGGATCCGATCGCCGCCCGCGCCGAAGCGCAGCTGCGTGTTCGAGTACGGCACATTCGCCTCGGCGCCGTCCGGACCCACCTTCGGCCAGATGTCGATGTAGTCGGTGCCGCCGCCGGACTTGGTCAGCTGGAGCGAGAACTGGTAGTTGTAGACGCCGGCGCTCGTCACGCAGACCGCGTTCTGGCCCGCGTTGAGCGACGCGCCGGAGTTCCACGAGTCGGCGACGGTCAGCGCCACCGCCGCCGGATTGCCGGCGCCCGTCAGATTCTGCGTCGTCGTGCTGTAGAACGAGGCGTAGGCGCGATTGCCGAGCGGCCCGGGCGGACCCTGCGGTCCCGTATCGCCCCGCGGACCTGTGTCGCCCTGCGGACCTGTGTCGCCCTGCGGACCCTGCGGCCCCGTATCGCCCTGCGGTCCGGCCGGACCCTGCGGACCCGTCTCACCCTTGGCACCGGCCGGCCCGGTCGGACCTTGTGGACCCGCCGCGCCCTCGGCCACGAGCGCGGACACGCCGTCCGCGCCCCGCGCGCCCGCCGTGCCCTGCGGCCCCTGCGGCCCCTGCGGTCCGCGGGCGCCGTGGAGGCTGCTGAACGCCGACGACCCGAGATCCCAACGCTGGATGGCGCCGTTGCGGATCTTGTCGCTGGTGATGCTGCCATTGCGGATCCGGCTCGGAACGACGGCGCCGCGCGCGAGCTTGAGCGGACCGACCGAGCCGTTCTGCAGCTGTGCCGCGCCGACGCTGTTCGCCGGCAGCCGCGTCACGGCGTACCCGGTGCCACCGAGGGCGATCACGATCGAGATGATGGCGACGACGGTGGCGGGATGCAGGAGCGATCGCATGATGAAGGGCACAAGCCTGCCGCGAGGCGGGCGCCGACGGCCCGCGGGGCACCGCCGATCCGCTGCGGAACGACCGCAGGCGCACGAGCGGGAGGGAATGCCCGTGATATGCAGTACCGTTATGAGGGATATGAGCACTGCTTACCGATCCGTTGACCCGTACCGCGATACGCACGTGATCGACTCGCGGGGGCCGCGCACGAACCAGGCGATCGTCGGCGTCGGCGCCCTGATCGCCTTCCTGCTGCATCAGGAGTGGATCGTCGCGCTGCTCGCGCTGCAGCTGATCGTCGGGCTCGTCCTCGGCCGCCGCTTCAGCCTGCCGTGCCGCCTCTGGTTCGACGTGCTGCAGCCGCGCCTCGGCGAGGGCGCCATCGAGGACGCCCGCGTGCCGCGCTTCGCGAACATCATCGGCGCGGTCTTCCTGACCGTCTCCACCGTGCTGCTCTACGCCGGCGTCACCACCGTCGGCTGGGCGCTCGCGCTGATCGTGGCGGCGCTCGCGCTGCTCGCCGCCACCACCGGCCTCTGCGTCGGCTGCGAGCTGTACATGCTGCTGGCCCGCGCCCGTGGCATCACCGTCGACCGCCACCCCGCCGTCTGACGATGGATCGCCTGCTGATCGTCGCCGCCGTGCTCGCCCTCGTGGCCGGCGCCGTCGCGTACCGCCGCCTGCGCGGCGCGCCGCAGCCCTCGCTGCCGCTGCGCGTCGACCCGCAGCAGCTCGGGCTCGACGCGACCCACGGCGAGAAGGCCGTCGTCGCGTTCTCCGGCCCCCTCTGCCACGCGTGCCAGCAGTGGGGCAGCGAGCTCCAGTCGGCCGGCATCCCGTACCGCCGCGTCGACGTGCTGCACGAGGCCGGCCTCGCCCGCGCCTACGGCGTGACGCACACCCCGATCGTGCTCGTCGTCGACCGCGCCGACGGGCGCGTGCTCGAGGGCTACGACGACGCCCCCGACGACGCCAGCGTCGAGCGGGTGCGGCAGCTCGTCACCGCCTGAGCCGCCGCGTCCGGCGGGAGCCGTACCCTCCGCGTGTGCATCCGAGGGATTCCGCCACGCCTGGGCAGGAGGATGTCGCGCGGGCCTTCGTCGACCTCGAGCGCCTGCTCGACCGCATCCGCCGCGGCGAGATCTCGGCCACCGAGCTCGAGCAGGCGCGCCTGCGCCGCGCGCTCGACGCACTCCGTGCGCTGCGCCACGCCGCCTAGCCGTTCGCGGGCGATCAGCAGCAGCAGGCCGCCGACCGCGATCGGCGTCACGGACGGCGCTCGTCGGCCGGCGTCTCGCCCCAGCGCTCCCACGCGGAGCCGAAGGCGCTGAGCAGGGCCGCATGCAGATCGTCGGGGCCGGCGGTGACCAGGCGCCTGGCCCAGCGCCGCCGCTCACGGGCGCGGTCGGCGAAGCGCCCGTCGCCGATCGACTCGGCCTCGGACTCGCCCGCGGTGGCCCGCGCCTCGATCGCGCGCCGGATGCGCGCGGCCTCGGCCGGCGACTTCTCCAGGCGGCGCAGGTCGACGAGGCAGTCCGGGCACGGGCGCACCTCCGCGTCATCGACGAGCGGACCCGCGCACGCGCCGCACGTGGGACAGGAGAACGCGGCCAGGCGGATGCGGTCCGACTTGATCGGCGCCCCCTGCTCGGCGACGCGCACCCACGACGAGTGGTCGCGCACGTCCATCTCGGTGTCCACCACCGTCAGCAGATCGCCGTCGTACGGCCACGCGCGCACGCGGTCGCCGGCGCGCAGGCCCGTGATCGGGTCGACGGGGGCGACCTCCTCGCGCTCCCGCTCGGGCCACGGCTCGGGCTCCGACTCGTCCAGGCGCACCTGCTGCGGCCCGCCGCCGAGCGGCGGCCAGTCGCGCTCCTCGTCGATCCACCAGTCGAGGACCTCGCGCGCCTCGTTGAGCGCGCGCGTGAGGGTGGCCGCCGCCTCTTCGCGCGCAGGGTCGCCGAGGTGGCGGTCCGGATGCGTCTGCGCGACGCGCCGGCGCCACGCGGCGAGGACGCCGGGATGGTCGGTCGGCGGCGTGACGCCGAGCAGCCAGAGCGCACGCCGGCACTCGGCCACGGTATGCGACTGCCTGCGGCTCACCGCGGCAGGGTATCCGAGCGCCGAGGGCTACTCGCCGGAGTAGAACGGGCTCGTGAGGGCGTCGCGGCGCTCCACGAGCGCCTGCGCGGCGGCCGGATCGCGCCCGAGCACCGCCGTGCGCACGGCCTTCAGCATCGCCTCGCGATTGGCGCCGCGGATCGCCGTCTCATCCGTCGCGCCCGGGTTCACCCAGACGGCCGCGAACACGATGTAGTCGTCGGTCGCCTCGAGCAGACCCTCGGCGACGGCGTCGAGCAGGCCCTGGCCGAGCCCGAGCTGCGCCGCACCCCACGTGATCGTCTGGTGCTCGTCCGTCAGTGCTGTCGCCTTGTTCATCATCACCAGCGGGGGCCAGATCGGCTCGTACTTCGTCGGGTGCTCGCCGACGCACGCGAGGACGGGCGTGTGCCCGGGCCGCGGCGTCGTGAACGCCGTCATCAGGGCGGCTGCCGTCGGGCCGCCACGGCGGCCGATCACGACGTTCACATGGCTTCCCCTGAGCTGCTCCGGTCCGCCCCAGCCCTCGCCGACCGCGCCGTCGATGTCCCGCGCCATTGCACCCTCCGCCTCGTGGTGGCCGGAGCCTACCCGAGGCGTCCGGGAACCGTCAGCCCGCACACCGCGGCACCGCCGTCGGAACGCGTGCCCATCGGTAGGATTGGAGGCCGTGGATGAGGATCTGCCACCCCGCCCGCGGCCTGCGCGGAGCAACCGGCCTGCGCCGCGTTCGCAGCCGGCGCCGCGCAGCCGGTACCTCGGCGAGGACGGCGGCTTCGACTTCGACTTCGAGTTCGACGCGCCGCCGCGGCCGCGACCGCGCTCGCGCAGGCGCCGACCGAAGCGGCAGTCCGCCATCCGCCCGCTGCACGTGCTCCTGCTCGCGATCCTCGTGATCGGGCTGATCGCCTTCACGACGAAGCTCCTGACCGGCGGCGGCGACAGCTCGGCGGCCAACGCGGGCACCACCCAGCAGACCGTGTCGGCGACCGGGACCGGCAAGAAGACGGCCGGGAAGAAGACCGCGTCGGCGACGAAGGCGACCGGGCAGAACGCCGCAGCCGCGATCCCGAAGGTCCAGGCGCTCCCGCCGCCCGCCTATCAGTCGGGCGCGAAGGCCGCCGCCAACCAGCCGAGCCTCGCCGCGACGTCGTGGGTGGCGCTCGACGTGGACAGGAACCAGATCGTGCTCGCCCGCGGCGAGACCGACAAGCGCCCGATCGCCTCCCTGACGAAGATGATGACCGGCCTCCTCACCGCGGAGGCGGGGAACATGTGGCATCCCGTCACGGTGTCGGCGACCGCCGCCGGCGTCGAGCCGAACAAGGACGGCCTGATCATCGGGAATCGCTACCCGCGCGGCATCCTGCTCTACTCGGCGCTGCTCGGGTCGAACAACGACGCCGCGGCCGCCCTCGGCGAGGACCTCGGCGGCGGCAACTACCAGCGCTACTACAAGATGATGAACGCCCGGGCCAAGGAGCTCGGCATGACGGGCACCCACTACGGCAGCGCCTCCGGCCTGAACGACGCGACCAACTGGTCGACCGCCCGCGACCAGGCGATCATCCTCTCCCGCGCACTCGGCAACCCGACCTTCGCCGAGGCCGTCGGCACGTGGCACCACACGGTCCGTTGGCCCGACTCGGGCAAGATGAAGACATACGAGAACCACGACAAGATGCTCGAGTGGTTCCCGGGGACGATCGGCGGCAAGACGGGCTTCACCACGCTCGCCGGCGGCTGCCTCGCCGTCGCCGTCAAGCGCGGCGGGCACACGATCGTCGGCGTCGTCCTCCACTCGAACGACATCTGGGGCGACATGCCGAAGCTGATCAACGCCGCGTTCAAGCGCTCGCCCTAGTCGGGCGCACGCCGCGACCCGCGGCGCCGGCGCATGGCGGACGGGCTAGTGGTCGCCGAACTTGAGGCGCGTCATCGCGAGGGCGGCGACGGCCAGCACGAGGGCCACGACCACGCCGATCCACTTGTGCGGAACCGCGTCGATGCCCTTGAAGCCCAGCACGATCGCGACGGCGAGGACGAGCGTGACCGCGAGGATGTACATCGCGGCATGGGAGACCTTCTGATCCATGACGGCAACGTAGCAGCAGCGGCAGCCGCGTGGTACCCGCCGCCGGCTAGTCGCCGGCGACGAGTTCCGCGATCGGCGGGCACACGCATACGAGGTTGCGATCGCCGTACGGCTGGTCGATGCGGCGCACCGGCGGCCAGTACTTCTCCGGGCCCATCGTGACGACCGGGTAGACCGCCTCGTCGCGCGTGTACGGGTGCGTCCACTCGCCCGTCAGCATGTGCGCCGTGTGCGGCGCGTTGACGAGCGGGTTGTCCTCGGCGGGCCACTCGCCCGCGGCCACGCGCTCGATCTCGTCCTTGATCGCGATCATCGCGGCGCAGAACCGATCGAGCTCCGCGCGGTCCTCGGACTCCGTCGGCTCGATCATCAGCGTGCCCGCCACGGGAAACGACATCGTCGGCGCGTGGAAGCCGTAGTCGATCAGCCGCTTCGCGACGTCCTCGACCGTGACGCCGGTGTCCTTCGTGATGTCGCGGAGATCGACGATGCACTCGTGCGCCACGAGGTCGTTCTGGCCCGTGTAGAGGATCGGGTAGTACGGCGCGAGGCGCTTCGCCATGTAGTTCGCGTTGAGCACCGCGACCTGCGTGGCCTGCTTGAGGCCGTCGGGGCCCATCAGGCGGATGTACGCCCACGAGATCGGCAGGATGCTGGCCGAGCCCCACGGCGCCGCGGAGATCGGACCGGGGCCGGTCGCCGGGCCGGCGGCGGGCTGCAGCGGGTGGTTCGGCAGGAACGGGCGCAGGTGCGCGCGGACCGCGACCGGGCCGACGCCCGGGCCGCCGCCGCCGTGCGGGATGCAGAATGTCTTGTGCAGGTTCAGGTGCGACACGTCGGCGCCGAACTTGCCCGGCTGCGCGACGCCCACGAGCGCGTTCATGTTCGCGCCGTCGACGTACACCTGGCCGCCCGCGTCGTGCACGAGCGCGCAGATCTCGCTCACGGCCTCCTCGTACACGCCGTGCGTGGACGGATAGGTGATCATCAGCGCGGCCAGCTGATCGCCGTGCTCGGCGATCTTCGCCCTGAGGTCGTCGAGGTCCACGTCGCCGCGCTCGTCGCACGCCACCACGACCACGCGCATGCCGGCCATCACCGCGCTGGCGGCGTTCGTGCCGTGGGCGGAGATCGGGATCAGGCAGACGTCGCGCTGGTCGTCGCCGCGGCTCTGGTGGTACGCGCGGATCGCCAAGAGGCCCGCGAATTCGCCCTGCGAGCCGGCGTTCGGCTGGAGCGAGACCGCGTCGTACCCCGTGATGGCCACGAGCCAGCGCTCGAGCTCGTTGATCAGGAGCAGGTAGCCGTCGGCCTGGTCGAGCGGCGCGAACGGGTGGATCGAGGCGAACTCGGGCCACGTGACGGCCTGCATCTCGGTCGTGGCGTTGAGCTTCATCGTGCACGAGCCCAACGGGATCATCGAGCGGTTGAGCGCGATGTCCTTGCCCGACAGCCGGCGCAGGTAGCGCAGCATCTGCGTCTCCGAGCGGTACTCGTGGAAGATCGGGTGCTGCAGGATCGGCTCGGTGCGGAGCAGGTCGGCAGGCAGCGCGTCGGGCGTCTCGGCGTCGAGCGCGTCGATGTCGCCGTCGACGCGGAAGGTCCGCCACAGGTCCTCGACGTGACGTCGCTCGGTGATCTCGTCGACGGAGATGCCGACGACGTCGCGGTTGACGCGGCGCAGGTTGATCCCGAACTGGCGCGCCTGCGCGATCACGATGTCGGCGTGGTGCGGCACGCGCACCTGGACCGTGTCGAAGAACGTGTCGTGCAGGACGTTGAGGCCGCCGCGGCGCAGGCCCTCCGCGAAGATCGCGGTGAGGCGGTGCACGCGGTGGGCGATCGCCCGCAGCCCCTCGGGACCGTGGTAGACCGCGTACATGCTGGCCAGCACGGCGAGCAGGACCTGCGCGGTGCAGATGTTCGAGGTCGCCTTGTCGCGGCGGATGTGCTGCTCGCGCGTCTGCAGCGCGAGGCGCAGCGCGGGCGCGCCGTCGGCGTCGATCGACACGCCGACGATGCGGCCGGGCATCATGCGCTCGAGGCCCTCGCGCACCGCCATGTACGCGGCGTGCGGGCCGCCGAAGCCGATCGGCACGCCGAACCGCTGCATCGAGCCGATCGCGATGTCCACGCCCATCGACGCGGGCGAGGCGAGCAGCACAAGCGCGAGCGGGTCGGCCGCCATCACGGCGAGCGCGTCGCGGCGGTGGAGCTCCTCGATCGTGCCGCGCCAGTCGCGGACTCGGCCGTCGGTGCCCGGGTGCTGCAGCAGCGCGCCGACGATATCGCCCTCGGGCAGGCCCTGCTCGAGGTCGACGACGACGACCTCGATGCCGAGCGGCTTCGCGCGCGTCTCGACGACGGCGATCGTCTGCGGGAGCGCGTCGGCGTCGATCAGGAAGACGCCCGACTCGCGCTTGGCGTGGCGGAAGCACAGCGTCATCGCCTCGGCCGCGGCCGTGGCCTCGTCGAGCAGCGACGCGTTCGTGCGCGGGAGCCCCGTGAGGTCGGCGACGACCGTCTGGTAGTTGAGCAGCGCCTCGAGCCGACCCTGCGAGATCTCGGGCTGGTACGGGGTGTACGCCGTGTACCACGCGGGGTTCTCGAAGACCTTGCGCAGCACGACCTGCGGCGTGATCGTGCCGTGGTAGCCGAGGCCGATCATCTGCGTCATCACGCGGTTGCGCGCGCCGATCTCGCGGAGCTCGTCGAGGACGTCGATCTCCGCGGCGGCGGGCGGCACGTTGATCGCCTCGCGCATGCGGATCGCGCCGGGCACGGCGGCCTCCTCGAGCGCGTCGAGGGAGTCGTAGCCGAGCTCCTTCAGCATCGCGTCCTGGTCCGCCGCGCGGGGGCCGATGTGCCGCATCGAGAACGGCATCGCCTGCTCGAGCTCGAGCAGCGTGGGCCGTGTCGTCGTGGTCGTGGCGGACTTCTTCGCAGTCATCTGCATCGCCTTTCGCATGCGCGACCGAGTCGGTCGCCCTCACCCTTGGAATGTCCCCGTGCGTCCCGGTCGGAACCCTACCGCGCCCCCTGCCCGCAATGCCACTCGCGGCGTCCGATCTGGGCTATGCTCCCGCCCTGACTGGGGACGTAGTTCAGTTGGTTAGAACGCCGGCCTGTCACGCCGGAGGCCGCGGGTTCAAGTCCCGTCGTTCCCGTCACGCGAAGGGACCCGCAAGGGTCCCTTCGCCCGTTCGGGAGCGCGCTTGACGCTTCCGGACCCCGCCCCGTACCCTCGCGGGGGCGAGAGGAGGCACGTGAGCGACCAGCCGACGGTGGTGTTCTTCCCGGAGGGGGCCTACGGCCCCACCAACAACTGCATCGGCATCGGCCAGGTGCTCCGCGAGCGCGGCGTGCGCGTCGTGTTCATCCTCGAGGAGTCGTTCGCCGGCACGCTCGAGGCGCGCGGCTTCGAGGAGCGCCTGATGCGCCTCGGCCCCGCGCCCGCGGTCGAGGAGGCTCCCGGGCAGTTCTGGAAGGACTTCATCGCGGCGACCGCGCCCGAGTTCCGCAAGCCCACGATCGAGCAGCTCGGGACCTTCATCGAGCCGACCATGCGCGCGCTCGTCGAGGGCGCGATGTACGTCGACGACCGCCTGCGCGAGATCATCGACGAGCTCGACCCCGACCTCGTGGTCGAGGACAACGTCTGCACCTTCCCCGCGCTGATCAGCCACGCCCGGAAGTGGGCGCGGATCGTGTCGTGCAACCCGGCCGAGCTCCCCGATCCGCTCGTGCCGCCCGTGTTCTCCGGCTACTCGTCCCACGACCAGCTGCCGTGGGCCGACTTCCTCGTGGAGTCGGACCGCGTGCTCGCGCCGCTCTGGCACGAGGCCGACGAGTTCTGCCGCACGCGCGGCGCCGGTGGGCTGCCGGCCGGGCAGTTCATCCACGCCTCGCCGGACCTCAATCTCTACGTCTACCCGGCCGAGGTCGACTACCAGCGCGAGCAGCCGCTCGACGCGACGTGGCACCGCATCGACACGTGCGTGCGCGAGGAGCGCGGCGAAGTCGACGTCCCGACCGGGATCCTGTCGGGCGACGGGAAGCTGATCTACCTCAGCCTCGGGTCGCTCGGCTCGGCCGACACGGCGCTGATGCAGCGCCTCTGCGACGCGCTCGCCGACACACCGCACCGGTACATCGTCTCGAAGGGGCCGCAGCACGAGGAGATCGAGCTGCGCGCCAACCAGTGGGGCGGCGAGTACCTGCCGCAGCCGATCCTGATGCCGCTCTGCGACCTCGTGATCACGCACGGCGGCAACAACACGACCACGGAGTGCCTCCACCACGGCACGCCGATGGTCCTCCTGCCGCTGTTCTGGGACCAGTACGACAACGCGCAGCGCATGCACGACGTCGGTCTCGGCCGGCGGCTGCCGACCTACGACTGGTCGCCGGGCGACCTCCACAACGCGATCGAGGCGATGCTCGGCGACGAGGACGCGCACGCGCGCCTCGCGGCGATCTCGCGGCGCGTGCAGGCCGACCCGGGGCGCGTGCGCGCGGCCGACCTGATCGAGCGCGCGGCGCGCGGATGACCGACGCCGCGGCGCTCGTCGCCGGCCTCGACCTCGACGCGCAGCGGTGGTACGCGGGCAAGGGCCGCGACGAGCGCGGGCGCCGCGTGGTCGACGACTGGCCGGTCGGACCCGGGCGCCTGATCGTCTTCGAGGTGGGCTACGCCGACGACGGGAGCGACCTCTACCTGCTGCCGACGATCGACGACGACGGACTGCGCGAGGCCGGGCCGGGCGACGGCGTCTACGCCGCGCTCGCGGGGACCGCCGGCGAGGAGCGCGCGCTCGGCGTCGACCAGACGAACACGTCGGTGATCGTGGGGGACCGCATCGTCAAGGCCTATCGCCGGGTCGAGCCCGGAGCGCACCCCGAGGTCGAGCTGCTCGAGGCGCTCGCCGCCCGCGGCTTCGACGGCATCCCGGCGGTGCGCGGCGCGACACGGCGCACCCTGCCCGACGGACGCAGCGTCGACCTCGCGATCGTGCAGGACCTGGTCGACGGCGCGCCCGACGGCTGGGAGTCGCTGATCGCGCCGCTCGAGGCGCTGATCGACGACGAGGGCGACATCGGGGACCTCGGCCCGGAGCTCGCCCGCGTCGGGCGCACGATGGGCCGACTGCACGCGGAGCTCGCCGCGGCGTTCGGCGTGCAGGCCGCCTCCGAGGCGCAGCGCGAGGGCTGGCGCGACGGCGCGCGCGCCCAGCTCGACGAGGCGCTGCGCATCCTCCCCCATCCGCTCGCGGCCGAGCTCCAGAACGACAGCACGCGCATCCGGCTCGAGCTCGAGGGATTCGCCGAGGGCGACGCGCCGCTCGTCACGCGCGTCCACGGCGACCTGCACATCGCGCAGTTCCTGCGCACGCCCGACGGCGTCTTCGTGATCGACTTCGAGGGGGAGCCCACGCGCACCGTCGCCGAGCGGCGGGCGCCGACCTCGCCGATGCGCGACGTCGCGTGCCTCGTGCGCTCGCTCGACCACGTGGCGCGCAGCGCCCAGGTGCGCGCGGGCCTCGGCGCGCCCGTCATGGACGCGTGGATCCGCTTCGCGCAGGACGTCGTGCTCGCGGCCTACGAGGACGGCCTCGGCGACGCGCGCATCCGCCTCGACCGCCGGCTCCTGCGGCTCTTCTGCATCGAGAAGGAGCTCTACGAGTTCGTCTACGCGGCGCGGATCCTGCCCGAGTGGCTGTACGCGCCGCAGCTCGGGATGCAGTGGCTCATGCGGGATGATGCGGCCCTGTGAACCAGCCGGCCTTCCACGACGACATCCTCGCCGAGCCGGCCGCGCTCGCCACGCTGCTTGACCGCTACGCCGCCGACCAGCCCCACGCCGGCCTCGACCTGCGCGCCGCGCGACGCGTCGTCCTGCTCGGGATGGGCTCCTCGTCGTTCGCCGCGCACGCCGCGGCGGTCGCGCTGCGCGCCCGCGGCGTCGACGCACACGTCGAGCTCGCCTCGGCCGTCACGCCGCTGCCGCCGTCGCCTGACACGATCGCGATCGGCATCAGCGCCTCGGGCGCGAGCGAGGAGACGGTCGAGGCGCTCGACCGCCACGTCGGCACGAGCCGCACCGTCGCGATCACGAACAACCCCGAGGCCCCGCTCGCCGCGCGCGCCGACGTCGTGCTGCCGCTCCACGGCGGCGAGGAGCGGGGCGGCATCGCCTGCCGCACGTATCTGCTCACGCTCGCCGTGCTGCACCTCCTCGTCGGCACGGCACCGGAGCGCATCGCCGCAGCCGTGCCCGCGCTCGAGGGCGTCATCGCCGGCCGCGCGGCGTGGCTCGACCCGCTCGTCGCACTGCTCGGGGACGGCCCCGCCTACGTGATCGCGCCCTGGGAGCGCCTGTCGTCGGCGCTGCAGGGCGCGCTGATGCTGCGCGAGGCGCCGCGGATCCCGGCCGACGGCTGCGAGACGGGCGACTGGCTGCACGTCGACGTCTACCTGTCGAAGCACCCCGGGTATCGCGCCGTGCTCCTGCGCGGCAGCCGCTACGACGCCGGCGTGCTCGACTGGGCGCGCCAGCGTGCCTCCTCGATCGTCGCCGTCGGCGCCCCGCTCGACGGCGCCGCGCAGACGGTCCGCTACCCCGGCGACGACGACGCGCTGGTGCGGCTGCTCGCCGAGAACACGGTCCTCGAGCTCGCCGCGTGCGAGCTGTGGGCGCGCCGCCTCGCCGCGGACCGCATGCCCTGAGCCGCTACACGTCGAGCAGCGTCCGCAGCTCCTGCCAGACGATGTGGTGGAAGTGCGCGATCGACGACTCGGAGCTCGCCATCAGCCGGCCGTACGGCACGGCGCGCGACGTCATGTTCTGCTGCTGCGCGGCGACGACGCCGTAGTCCTCGCGCATCGTGGCGAGGTACATCTCGTTCCACTCGTCGGCGACCTTCCGGTCGACCGACGGCTCCTCGAGCACGTCCCAGTCGATCGAGCAGGATTCCGGCGTCAGCGGCCGCACCTTCATCCACGACGCGCGGATCTCGTCGACCTCGATGAACGTGCCGGGCCAGATGTAGACGAAGCGGTAGTCGCCCGACGTGGAGGCGAAGACGTTGTCCTTCTGGTTCGAGGCCGTCGTCTGGCCGCTGAGGCGATCCTCGTTGACGTAGGTGTACTGCTCGTACGTCACGTCGAACGCATCGCCGAACCCCTCGTGGACGGTCGGGCAGTGGTAGCACTCGCTGTTGTTCTCGACGAAGATCTTCCAGTTGGCCGGCACGTCGTAGCGCTCACGCGGACGCGGCACGCTGTACGCGTTCACATCGATGCGCCAGTCCGCGATCAGGCCGTGCAGCCGCGGGTGCTCCTCGGCCAGCGACGGCGCGTTCGGGTTGGTGTGCCCCCAGACGAACCCGCCCAGCACCTCGACCGCGATCGGCAGGAGGCCGAACTCCGCGCGGTCGAAGCCCGGCTCGTGCTCCTCGCGCGGCGCGGCGCGCAGCGAGCCGTCGAGGTCGTACGTCCACGCGTGGTAGCGGCACTGGAGCGTCTTGCGGTTGCCGTCGCACTCCGCCACGGGGAACGCGCGGTGGCGGCAGACGTTGATGAAGCCGCGCAGCTCGCCGTCGTCGCCGCGCACGATCACCACGGGGACGTCGCCGAGCTCGCCGATCGCGTGATCGCCGGGGTTCGCGACGCGCTGCTCGAAGCAGACGATCTGCCACGTCTGCCGGAACACCTCCTCGACCTCGATCCGGTGGATCTCGGGATCGGTGTACCACGCGGCGGGGAACGTCATGCCCGCGGCGAGCGCCCGGTCGATCGCCTCGGGATCGATGTCGCGATGGTCGAGTGCGCGCTGCATGGCCTGCTCCTCGGTCGGCGGGGATGCCCCGTCTGCTGTTCCAAGTATCGTTTATTGGAATCCGACCGTCAAGGATCGCCCATGCCCCGACCTCGCGGCACCGACGCCACCGGCGCGACCACCCGTACGCGCATCCTCGCCGCCGCGATGCGGCAGATCGCCGAGCGCGGCTACGCCGGCATGCGGCTCGGCGACGTGGCCGTCGACGCTGGGGTATCGCTCGGCCTCGTGCAGCACTACTTCGGCACGCGCGCCGGCCTCCTGCAGGCGGCGTTCGACGCCGGGACGGAGGTGAACCTGCGCCGATCGCATGCGATCGCCAGCGGCCCGGGCACACCGGTCGAGCGCCTGGCCGCACTGCTCCGGTGGGGCACGGCCGACATCGACCCGGCCGACGGCTCCTGGGCGTTCTGGTTCGAGTTCTGGCTCGCGGCGCTGCGCGAGCCGGAACTCTCTTTGCGCAACCGCGCCGGCGATGCCGGCTGGCAGGACGCCTTCCGCACGGTGCTGGCCGACGGCATCACCGACGGCACGTTCGCACCCGACGGCACGGCCGAGCAGGTCGCCGCCAAGCTCGTCACGCTCCTCGACGGGACGATGCTGCGGCGCATGCTCGGCTCGCAGGGAGCCGACGACGACCTCGAGTGGGCGGTCGCGCAGTTCGTGCGGCCGACGCGACGACCCGCGCGACGCGGCCGCGCGCGCGTCGCCGCCGGGGACTGACCGGCGTCAGGCCGTCGTCAGGCCGAGTTCGCGCAGCATCGCCTGCACGTGCCCCGTCGCCCGCTGGTACGAGACCTCCTCGAGCTCGA
>JBPCSR010000078.1:0-8667 GCA_051006935.1 Gaiellales bacterium | reverse complement strand
GAGCGCGACGGCGGCGCGCGGCGGCGCGGGCACGCGAGCGGAGGCGCCGCAGCCGACGAGGCCGAGGCGCAGCGCCGCCTGCTCGGCCGGGTCGATCGCGAGCCGCCACCGCCATTTGATCGCGATCCACGTGGACACGTACGTGCAGCGGTAGCCGCTGAACGGCGGCATCCACTCGGCGGGATCCATGTCGCTCTTCTGCCGGTTCGTCGTCGCGGTGACCGCGATCAGCGAGAGCGGGTAGGTGAGATCGTTGGCGTAGGCCTCGCGCGTCGCGGCGCTCCAGCGCCAGGCGCCCGACTGCCACGCCTCGCTGAGCGGCACGAAGTGGTCGATGTCGAGGCTGCCGGAGTCGCTGATGAAGAGGTCGTCGTACGCCGACCACCAGCGCCCGCCGCTGAGGCGGCACCCGGCGAGGATCGTCGGCTTCACGCGCGCCTCTGCGATCAGCACCTCCTTGCGGGTGTCGCAGCCGTTGCCGTCGGCGTCGATCCAGAGATGGAAGAGGTCGCGCGAGTAGCCGGTCAGGTGCGGGGCGGCCGTCGTCAGCCGACCGAGCAGGGTCCCCGCCGGCACGGTCGAGGCGGCCGGTGCCGCCGGGACGACGAGCAGCGCGACGGCCGCCATGGCGAGAGCCGCGAGGATCGCGCGCGTTCCCGTGTGCAGTGCGTGCGCCACCGTCACATGGAAGCAGGTGCGAGAGCGGACGACGCGCGCCTGCGGCAAACCCGCAGCCTCGGTGCGGGTGCCACGCACACCTGAGGGAATCTCAAAAACCGCCGTCACCACGGTGACACACTTCAGGTGGCCCGCAGGTTCGCCCTGGCCGACCCCCACCGACTGCTCCCCCCGAGGTCCGCATGCCCCGCTCCCCCCGTCTCACCGCCCTCGCCGCGATCGCCGCGCTCGGCGCGATCGCGCTGATCGCCGCCGGCTGCGGCTCCGTCGGCACGATGTCCGAGAAGCAGCCCGCCACCGCCGGCAACGGAGGCGGTGGGACGATGATGGACGGCAGCTCGATGATGTCGGGCGGCGACGCCGTCACGGCCCAGGCTCCGCAGACGAACCCGAACCTCAACGCGAACCAGACGACGGGCCCCGCGACGGTCGACGTCGCGCTCGCCAAGACGAGCGACTACTCGCTCGAGCCTTCGGTCAAGGAGGTGCCGGCGGGCAAGGTGACGTTCAACGTCACCAACGACGGCAACATGGTCCACGAGATGGTCGCGGTGAAGACCGACCTGACGCCGAAGCAGCTGATGCAGAAGGACGGCACGGCCGACGAGTCGACCAGCGTCGGCGAGGCCGCCGACATCCCCGCCGGTGGCTCGAAGTCCGTGACCCTCGATCTGCCGCCGGGCAAGTACGTCCTGCTCTGCAACATCCCGGGCCACTACAAGGCCGGCATGTACGCGACGTTCACCGCCAAGGACACCGCGAAGCCGCCGACGCCGATCAACGGCACCACCGACGTCTCCGTCGCGCTCGCCTCGTCGACGCCGTTCTCCCTCGTGCCGACCGTCGGCAGCGTGAAGGCCGGCCCCACGCGCTTCGTCGTGTCGAATTACGGGACGATGACGCACGAGATGGTCGTGGTGAAGACGGACAAGACGCCGCAGCAGCTGATGGAGCCGAACGGCACCGCGAACGAGTCGACCAGCGTCGGCGAGGCGGCCGACCTCGCACCGGGCGAGATCAAGGAGGTCACGATCGACCTCAAGCCGGGCAAGTACGTCCTGCTCTGCAACCTGCCGGGCCACTACAAGGCCGGCATGTACCACGCGTTCGTGGTCACGCCGTAGCCCGACGCGTCCGTGCCGGTCTGCGCGTCAGACCGGCACGGACGCGGTCAGGCGCGCCCCGCCCTCCGCGCGCGGCGCCAGCGACCACGAGCCGCCGAACGTGCCGACCCACGCCTCGATCATCGCCATGCCGGTGCCGGGCGTCGGCCGCGGAGCGGGGCCGACGCCGTCGTCGTCGACGCGGATCGAGAGCACGCCGTCCTCCTCCTGCACGACGACGTCCGCGTGCGTCGCGCGCCCGTGGGCGGCCGCGTTCAGCAGCGCCTGCTCGACGATGCGGTAGACGGCCGAGGCGCGCTCGCCCGCGTCGAAGCCGTCGGCGATCTCGACCGCGACGTCGATCGATCCGGCGTAGGTCGCGGCGAGCCCATCGAGGGCCGTCGCAAGGCCCACCGCGTCGATCGGCGGGGCGATTCGCCGACCGATCGAGCGCACGCCGGCTCCGCGCAGGCGCTCGAGCTCCGCGACCACATCGCGGATGCCGTCCGCGGCATCCGCATCCACCCGCTCCGCGATCCCGCTGAGCCGCAGGTTCGCGCGCAGCAGCACACCCTGCACCTCGTCATGCAGCGCCGTCGCCACCTCGCGCCGCACGCGGTCGTCGGCCTCGACGATCAGCGTCCGCTGCCGGCTGAGCTGGTCGACCTGCGCGCGCAACCGTCGCGTCTGCTGCGAGACGCGGAAGCGCGTGTACCCCACGCCGTTCGAGATCGCGAACACGAGCACCACGAGGAACCCGAAGCTGAACGCCGCGGCCACCGGCAGGTTCGCGTACATCCCCTTGCCGGTCAGCGCGTCGTGGTTGACGAGGCGCAGGAGCAGGATGCCGATCGTCGCGACCGCCGCACCGGCGAAGCAGGCGAGGATGTAGCGAGGACGCGTGGGCACGGATACCTCGTGCCGGCGCCAGCCGCCGACCACGATGATGGTCGCGACCGTCGCGAGCGTGATCAGCGCCCCCTGCGCGAGCATGAAGATGACGACGCCGACGAGACCGGCTCCGGTGCTCGAAGCGGCGCCGGCGATGACGATCGTGCGCGCGGCGAAGGCGATCATGCCGAAGATGACGATCTGCGTCGGCGCGAACGGCCACGGCCCCAGCACCAGGCGCCAGCGCGAGTAGGCGGCTTCCTCCTCCATCGGCGGAGCCTACGCCATCGCGGACGGCGGGTGATCGGCATCTGCGCCAGACTGTCGGGGTGACGCGGGCGCGGGTTCATCGGATCGCGGTGCTGTACGTCGAAGACGATCCCACCCTGCGATCGCTGATCGCGGGCATGATCGACGGGCACGACGGCGTCGAGATCGCGGGCACCGCCGGCAACGCCGGCGAGGCGCTCGAGTTCGTTCGCTCCAACGACATCGACGTCGCGCTGCTCGATCTGGCGCTCGGGTCGCGCTCGATCACCGGCGCCGAGCTCGGCCTGCGCCTGCGCCGGCTGCGACCCGACATCGGCATCGTCCTGATCTCCCAGCACCTGATGCCGCGCTTCCTCACGTCGCTGCCCGAGGCCGAGCGCCATAGCTGGGCCTACGTGGAGAAGCGCGGCGACCTCTCGCCCGACGAGCTGACCGGTGTGATCCGGGCGACCGCGGACGGGCGGACGATGCTGGATCCGACCACGCTCGACGGCCATGGCGTCGACAGCAGCGCACTCGCTCAGCTGTCGCCGCGGCAGCGCGACGTGCTCGCGCTGCTCGCCACGGGCCGCGACGCGATCGGCATCGCCGAGGAGCTGCACGTCGCCCACGCCACCGTACGGCGCGACATCTCGAACGCGTACCGGGTGCTGGTGCCCGACGTCGGTCCCGGCTACGACCCGCGGACCGCCGCCGTGCTCGAGTACCTCCGCGTGACGCGACCGTACGACTTCGCCGACGAAGCCTAGGCGGCGTCGAGTCCGTCGAGCGGCGCGCCGCCGCAGCACGGATCGATGTTCACCTTGCACGCCGCGCACTGGCTATGGCCGTGCACGTACACGGGCGGTTCGAGGCTCCCGCACACGGGACAGGGCATCGCGCAGGACGACGGGCCCGTCGTCGTCTCCTCGTCACGCCGCTCCATGGTCCGATGATGCCACTCCACGGCGACGGATGATCACGGATGCCCGGACGTAGAATGCGGTAGGTGAGCACCCCGCCTCCTCCGCCGCGTCCTCGGCCCCGTGGCCGACGCCGTCGCCGGCGGCCGTGGGGCACGATCATCGTGCTGCTGCTCGTGATGTTCTCCGTGCTCGGCGCGGGCGGGTGGTGGGCGTGGGGTCAGCGCAACCCGACGGAGGTCTCCGGCAACTCGACGGAGGAGTTCATCGCGAACGACACGACCGCCGCCACGACGGCAGCGCCCGCCGCAGACCAGACGTGGCCGACGTACGGCTTCGACAACGCCCGCACCCGCTGGAACCCGGACCTCCATCACAGGCCCCCGTTCACGACCGATTGGACCTTCCACGCGGGCAGCCTGCTCGAGTTCCCGCCGATCGCCGCCGACGGGCACATGTACGTGGGGCAGCTGCGCGGCAAGTTCTTCGCCGTCGACACGACGAACGGCCAGGTCACGTGGCGCAAGAACATCCGCCACTGCTCCGCCGCCTCGCCGGCCTACGCCGACGGCGTCGTCTACGCGTCGTTCCTCGCCGAGTACCCCTGCCCGAAGGGCGAGTTCGGCAGCGGCGGCTTCGTCTACGCGTGGGATGCGGTGACCGGCGAGCGCAGGTGGGCCGCCGAGCTCCCGCCCGTCGAGTCATCGCCGCTCGTGCAGGACGGCACCGTCTACGTCGGCGCCTGGGACAAGAAGGTCTACGCGCTCGACGCCGCGACGGGCGCCGTCAAGTGGGCGACGGAGACCGACGCGCAGATCGTGTCCTCGGCGTCGTGGGTCGACGCGGAGTCCGCCGGCGGCACGCCCGCGATCGTGATCGGCACGAACGGCGGCAGCCTCTACGAGCTCGACGCCGCGACGGGCGCGATCCGCTGGAAGGCGCAGAGCAACGACCGCCTCGGCAGCGGCCGCGAGTACTTCTACGCCACGCCGACCGTCGCCTACGGCCGCGTCTTCATCGGCAACACCGACGGCTGGATGTACGCCTACGGCGCGCAGAGCGGCAAGCTGATCTGGGCGAAGCAGGCCGGGTCCTACGTCTACACGGGCGCCGTCGCCGCCGGCCAGGTGATCTACATCGGCACCTACGACGGGAACATCATCGCCTTCGACGCCGCGACGGGAACCCGACTGTGGACCGCCCCGGCCCCCGGCGCCGTGCACGGCGCGCTGGTGCTGATGGACGGCCTGCTCTACTTCTCGACCTGCTCCGGCTGCGGCCAGAACGGCGTGCGCGGCGCGAAGCAGGGGCCCGACGGGATCCACGCGATGGACATCTCGACGCACAAGATCGTCTGGAGCGACCCCGACGGGAAGTACTCGCCGCTCGTGGCCGACACGCAGCACGTGTACCTCGTCGGCGCCGGCACGATCCGCGGCACCACCTCGAACTAGCGCGTCACTCGATCGGCCGGATCGCCGACGTGCGCAGGCCCGCGCGCTCGGCGACCACGCGGATCGCGAAGACCACGACGATGCACGCGAACGACGCGAGTCCGCCGCTGACGCCGTCGAGCAGCACGTAGGTGATGGCACCTGCGACCGCGGCGATCGCGTAGGGCGGGCCGGGGCGCAGCAGGCGCGGCGTCTCGCCGAGCAGGAGCGACGCGGCCACGCCGCCGCCGACCGCCGCGAAGGAGCCCACGAACACGGCGGTGATCGCGGGCAGGTGGAACGTCACCGCGTACTGGGCGCCGACCGCGGCGAACAGGCCGAGCGTGAGCGCGTCGAGGATGAAGAGCGCCGACGTGAAGCGCGCGATCTGGCGCCCGAGCGCGAGGATCACGAGCACCGCGAGGGCGACGACGGCGATGTACTCCCAGTGGCGCAGCGCCTCCGGCGGCGTGTTGCCGATCAGCACGTCGCGAATCAGGCCGCCGCCGAAGCCGAGCGAGATGGCGAGCACCCCGACGCCCGCGATGTCGAGCCGCCTCCCGTGCTGGCGCGCCATCAGCGCGCCCTCGAGCGCGCCGACGGCGGTGGCCACGAGGCTCAGCCAGACAGGCGTGTCCTTGGCGAGGTTCGGGAGGAAGGCGGCGACGCCGGACACGCCCGGAGGATACGGTCGCGCCCCACGCGCCCAGCGGCCATACTCCTCCGCATGGACCGCCCCACGCTCGACAACTGGATGCGCCCGCCGCATCCGTTCTGGTCGTTCCGCCACGTGCGCGAGCTGATCCCCACCGCGCGCATCCGCCACGGGCACCATCCCCGCACCCTGCCGTTCGAGCCGGCTGGCAACCTCCTGGAGCTGCGCTTCGAGAGCACCGCGGGCGAACGCGTCCTCGGCGAGTTCCTGCAGAACACCCAGAGCGACGCGCTGATCGCGGTCAAGGACGGCAGGGTCGTGCTCGAGTGGATGGCCGCCGGCATCCGCGACGACGAGCCGCACCTGATGTTCAGCGTGACGAAGTCGATCACCGCGCTCTTGTGCGGCGCGCTCGTCGGCGCCGGCAGGATCGACACCGACGCGCCCGTCGTGCGGTACGTGCCCGAGGTCGCCGACAGCGGCTTCGGCGACGCGACGGTTCGCCACCTGCTCGACATGGAGGCGGCCTACGCGTTCGTCGAGGACTACTCCCCCGGTCCGGACATCGTGCTCTACCGCAACTCGGCGGGGTGGTACCCGGCGCCGCCCGATCACATGGGGCTCCACGGCTTCCTCGCGTCGCGCGAGAAGGAGGGCGAGCACGGCCAGCGCTTCCGCTACATGTCGCCGACGACCGACATGCTCGGCTGGGTGTGCGAGGCCGCCAGCGGCCTGCCGTACGCCGTCGCCGTGTCGCAGTACCTGTGGGTGCCGATGGGCGCCGAGGCCGATGGCGACATCACGCTCGACCGCTTCGGCACGCCGCGCGCCGCGGGCGGCCTCAGCGCCACGCCGCGCGACCTGGCCCGGGTCGGCATGATCGTCGCCGAGGGCGGCGCCGGCATCGTCCCGGAGGACTTCGTCGACGATCTCACGACCGGCGGCGATCCAGAGCACTGGGCGATCGGCGACTACGCCGATTGGCTGCCCGGCGGCTGCTACCGCTCGTGCTGGTACCAGCCGCGCGTCGATCCCGACTGCGTGATGGCGGTCGGGATCCACGGCCAGATGATCTACGTCGACCGCCCGCGGAACATCGTCGTGGTGAAGCAGTCGTCGTGGGACGTGCCTGACGACAACGACCGGCACTCCGACAACGAATACGCGTGCCGGGCGATCGCGCGCGCGCTGACGGCCGGGGAGCCCGACGCGCTGCTGGCCGGCTGAGCGCTACTGCACGAAGAGCTTCGGCGAGAGCCGCGATCGACCGCTCTGCGACTGCGTGCGCACCTGGAAGGCCGCCGGATGGCGGGTGCCTCGATCGATCATCACGACGCGACGGCGCGTGATCATCATCAGGTGCCCGTCGCGGAAGACCTCGAACAGCACGCCCTTCGGGCCCTTGAGCGAGAGTCGCACCTTGCGGCCGACCGGCTTCATCCAGGTGATCCGCGCGCGCGCCGCCGCGCCCGTCTGGCTGCCCGCGCCCTTGCCGGCGTTGCTTGGCTTGGCACTCGGGGCGGCACCCGTCCCCGCATAGAGCAGCAGGTTCGGGGATCCGGCCCCGGGGTCGACGACCTTGCCCGGCGTCGCGGTGCCGACGAGACGGGCGGCGACATCGCCCGGGGCGAGCGAGGGGGTGGCCGAGAGGATCAGCGCCGCCGCACCGGCCACGTGCGGGCTGGCCATCGAGGTGCCGGTCCCCGACGCCATGCCGGTCGCGGAGTCGTACGCGGCCGAGATGATGTCGACGCCCGGCGCGAACAGGTCGACACAGGGGCCGAAGTTCGAGAACGCGGGGCGGCCGTCGTTGGCGTCGATCGCACCGACCGTGACCACTTCCGCGGCGGACGCCGGTGACGCGTTGCACGCGTCGGCGCCGTCGTTGCCCGCCGCTGCGACGACGGTGACGCCGTCGGCGACGAGTGCCCGCGCGGCGTCGTTGAAGGCCTGCGACAGCGACGTGCCGAGACTCAGATTCGCGACGGCCGGCACGCCCGGCTGATGGTCCTGCACGACCCAGTCGAGCGCGGCGAGCGTGTCGGAGAGCGTGCCGTTGCCGGAGCAGTCGACGACGCGCACGGCGACGAGGCCGACAGCAGGCGCGACGCCCATGGTGGCGCCGCCGACGGTGCCGGCGACGTGCGTGCCGTGGCCCTCGCAGTCGTTCGTGCCGTTGCCGTCGGCGTACGCCGCGTACCCCGAGCGGACGCGCCCGCCGAACTCGCCGTGCCCGGGCGCGATGCCCGAGTCGATGATGTACGCCGTCACGCCGCTGCCATCGGTGGACGTGTTGATGACGCCATCGAGCGGGAGCGACGTCTGGTCGATGCGGTCCTGCCCCGACGAAATGGCGGGACGGGAGCCCCACAGCGTGACCTCCTGCTCGGGCTCCACGCGGAGCACGTCGAGCGCCTCGAGGCGGCGGAGCTCCTTGATCTCCTGGCCGGGCGGACGACAGGGCTTGTTCGAGTGCGCACTCGGCTGCGAGCACGCCTCGTACTCCTGGCCCAGGTCGACGGCGAAGCCGTGCGCCGCCTTGCCGAAGACCGCGTTCGGCCGGACGAGGTACCCGCGCCGCGCCCAGAAGGCGTCGCGCGTGCGATTGCTGGGGAACGTGATGATGTAGCGACCGGCCGGCGAGGTGTCGGCCTTCTCCGGCTTCTTGGCCGGGACCGGCTTGGCCGCCGTGACCCCCTCGCCCGTGCCGGGCTTGCCGGCGCCGTTGCCGCTGG
>JBPCSR010000077.1:0-4403 GCA_051006935.1 Gaiellales bacterium | reverse complement strand
GCCCGGCCGACGTCGATGGGGAGGACGACGAGGAGCTCGGCGCCCTGGGCGCGGATCGCGGGGATGGCCTCCACGGCACGGCGGAGGTGGCGCTGGCACACCGGTCAGCCCGGGTGGCGCGCGAGGTACACGAGCCACGGCCGTCCCGCGAGGGCCGCGCGCGCCACCGTGCCGCCGCCGGCGCGGGGGAGGGCGATGTCCGGGAACTCCATTGCCCCACTATCGCAGCCCGGCGGCCGGTGGCGCATGGGCTTGCCGACGGCGGCGACGCCCGTCACAATCATCCCCTCACCGGGGAGGGAGGAGCCCATGGAGTCCATCCGCACGCGGCGCACGGTCGCCGCGCTCATCGTCGTCGCACTCGCCGTCGGCGCGGCGCTGCCCGCGCTCGGCGGGGCCGCGGTGCGCGCGGCCAAGGCCACGATCGGCACGGCGCAGCTCAAGAACGGCGCCGTCACGAACGCCAAGGTGCGGCCCGGGTCGCTGCGCTACACCGCGTTCGCGAAGGGCCAGGTGGCGCGTGCCGACCTCAAGGGCATCCGCGCGGGCGGCGTCCTGACCGGCATGTATCCGCAGCCGGGCCTCGCCAACGGCAGCGTCCGCGCGGCGCAGATCGCGACGAACGCGGTCGGACGCAGCGAGATCGCGGCCGGCGCCGTCGGCTCCGAGGAGCTCGCCGCGGGCGCGGTGCGCGCCTCCGACATCGCCAACGGCTCGATCGGCGCGAGCAAGATCGCGCCGAACAGCATCGGCCGCGGCCAGATCGCGCCGGGCGGCGTGGGCGCGAGCGAGATCGCCCGGGGCGCCGTCGGGGTCTCGGAACTCGCGCCGCTGCCGGGCGCCCGCGTCTACCGCACGGCGCCGTTCTCGATCCCGCACGGCCGCATCGTCGAGGTGCCGATGACCGACGCCGCGTACACCCAGGGCGGCACGTGGTCATCGGCCGCGCCGACGCGGCTGACGGCACCGGTCGACGGCGTCTACCAGGTGACGGGCAGCGTCCTGTTCCAGGGCAACGGCGCGGGCGCGCGCGGGGTCTGGATCGTCAACGCCGGGAATCCGGACGTCCAGCTGTTCGGCGAGCAGCAGGCGGCCGTCACCGAGGCCGGGCAGGCGTCGGAGCTGAACATCAGCGGCATCGTCCGCCTCGCGGCCGGCGACGCCATCGCCCTCGCGGTGCGCCAGGCCTCCGGCGGGGACCTGGCCGTCCTCGGAACGGGCCAGCAGACCTCGATCGCCCTCCAGTTCCTCAGTCCCTGAGCCGAATCCCGGGTCCGTCCGCCGGGCGGACTACAACTCCATCCATCGCCCCGGCGCGCCCGGGGCGCACCCATCCAGGACGCCAGCGGGAATCGCGCCCTCCGGGGCGACGGTTCCCGTTTGGCGCTTTCGCCCAGATGCCGTAGAGTCCCCGGGCTGCGGCTCAGGCCGTGCCTGTCCACGTGCGCCTTGCGGCGCCTGACGAACCGGAATCCACGTAGTGCCCACGATCAACCAGCTCGTGCGGAAGCCCCGCACTCCCGAGACGGCGAAGACGAAGACGCCCGCATTGAAGGGCGCCCCGCAGAAGCGCGGCGTCTGCACCCGCGTCTACACGACGACCCCGAAGAAGCCGAACTCGGCGCTTCGCAAGGTCGCGCGCGTCCGCCTCTCGAACGGCATGGAGGTCACGGCCTACATCCCCGGCGTCGGCCACAACCTGCAGGAGCACAGCGTCGTGCTGATCCGCGGCGGCCGCGTCAAGGACCTCCCGGGCGTCCGCTACAAGGTCATCCGCGCCGCGCTCGACACGTCCGGCGTCGCCGACCGCAAGCAGGCGCGCTCGAAGTACGGGGCGAAGAAGAGCTAATGCCCCGTCGCGCCGACATCACCCCGCGGGAGCTGATCCCGGACCCCGTCTACGGCTCGACCCTGGTCACGCAGGTGATCAACAAGGTCATGCTCGACGGCAAGCGCTCGACCGCCGAGCGCATCGTCTACGGCGCGCTCACGATCGTGGGCGAGAAGTCCGGCCGCGAGCCCGTCGAGGTGCTCGAGCAGGCGATCAAGTCCGTCACCCCCGTCCTCGAGACCCGCAGCCGCCGCGTCGGCGGTGCGAACTACCAGGTCCCGGTCGAGGTGCCCACGCGCCGCGCCCGCACCCTGGCCGTCCGCTGGCTCGTGACGTTCGCCCGCCAGCGCCGCGAGCGCGGCTCGGACGAGCGCCTCGCCGCCGAGATCCTCGACGCGACGAACCAGCAGGGCGGCGCGTTCAAGCGCAAGGACGACATCTACCGAATGGCGCAGGCCAACAAGGCCTTCGCGCACTACCGCTGGTAACGCATATGAGCACCGTCATCGAAACGCAGACCGCCTCCGACGCCCCGCGCGCCGACGAGTTGGGCAAGTTCCGCAACATCGGGATCATGGCCCACATCGACGCGGGCAAGACCACCGTCACCGAGCGCATCCTCTTCTACACGGGCCGCACCCACAAGCTGGGCGAGGTCCACGAGGGCGGCGCGACGATGGACTGGATGGTCCAGGAGCAGGAGCGCGGCATCACGATCACCTCGGCGGCCACGACGGCGCTGTGGAGCGGCCACCGCATCAACATCATCGATACACCCGGGCACGTGGACTTCACCGTCGAGGTGGAGCGCTCGCTGCGCGTCCTCGACGGCGCGGTCGCCGTGTTCGACTCGGTCGCCGGCGTCCAGCCGCAGTCCGAGACGGTGTGGCGCCAGGCCGACAAGTACAAGGTCCCGCGCATCGCGTTCGTCAACAAGATGGATCGCGTCGGCGCCGACTTCGACTACGTCCGCCAGACGATCGTCGACCGCCTCGGCGCCAATCCGGTGCCGATCCAGATCCCGATCGGGGCCGAGGACGCCTTCCAGGGCGTCGTCGACCTGGTGCGCATGAAGGCGATCGTCTTCGACCAGGACGAGAAGGGCCTGTCCTGGAGCGAGTCCGACCCCGAGGGCGACCTGCTGGCCGAGGCCGAGCTGGCCCGCCACACGCTGATCGAGGCCGTGGCCGACCACGACGAGGACATCATGATGGCGTTCCTCGAGGACGAGCCGGTCGACGAGGCCACCCTGGTCGCCGCGATCCGCGCCGCCACGCTCGACCTGTCGATCACCCCGCTGCTCTGCGGCACCGCCTTCAAGAACAAGGGCGTCCAGCAGATGCTCGACGCGGTCATCGCCTACCTGCCGAGCCCGCTCGACGTGCCGCCGGTCGAGGGCACCGTGCCGCGCAGCGAGGAGACGGACACGCGCGAGGCCACGCTGACCGCGCCGTTCTCGGCGCTCGCGTTCAAGGTCATGAGCGATCCGTTCGTCGGCAAGCTCACGTACTTCCGCGTCTACTCCGGCCAGCTCAGCGCCGGCTCCTCCGTCTACAACGCGTCGACGGACAAGAAGGAGCGCATCGGCCGCATCCTCCAGATGCACGCCAACCACCGCGAGGAGCGCGAGGAGATCGGCGCCGGCGAGATCGCGGCGGGCGTCGGCCTCAAGGCGACGACGACCGGCGACACGCTCTGCGACGAGAAGAAGCCGATCCTGCTCGAGTCGATCGACTTCCCCGAGCCGGTCATCGAGGTGGCCGTCGAGCCGAAGACGAAGGCCGACCAGGACAAGCTCGCGGCGGCGCTCCAGCGCCTCTCCGAGGAGGACCCGACCTTCCGCGTCAAGACGGACGAGGAGACGGGCCAGACGCTGATCGCCGGCATGGGCGAGCTGCACCTCGAGATCATCGTCGACCGCCTGATGCGCGAGTTCTCCGTCGACGCCAACGTCGGCAAGCCGCAGGTGGCCTACCGCGAGACGATCCGCAAGCCCGTCGAGAAGGTCCAGGGCAAGTTCGTGCGCCAGTCCGGCGGCCGCGGCCAGTACGGCGACGTCTGGCTCCGCGTCGAGCCGACCGAGCCGGGCGAGGGCTTCTCGTTCGCGTCCGAGATCGTCGGCGGCGTCGTGCCGAAGGAGTACCACAAGGCCGTCGGCGAAGGCGCGCGGGAGGCGCTCGACTCGGGCGTCATCGCCGGCTTCCCGGTGGTCGACGTGAAGGTCGCGCTGATCGACGGCAGCTACCACGACGTCGACTCGTCCGAGATGGCGTTCAAGATCGCCGGCTCGATGGCGGTCAAGGAGGGCCTGCGCAAGGGTGACTCCGCGCTGCTCGAGCCGATCTTCGCCGTCGAGGTCGTCACGCCCGAGGAGTACATGGGCGACGTCATCGGCGACCTCAACAGCCGCCGCGGCCGCGTCGAGGGCATGGAGCCCCGCGGCAACGCGCAGGTCGTCACCGCTCGCGTCCCGCTGGCCGAGATGTTCGGCTACGCGACCGACGTCCGCTCCCTCTCGCAGGGTCGCGCGACGTACACCATGCAGTTCCTCCGCTACGAGGAAGTGCCCAAG
>JBPCSR010000076.1:0-10338 GCA_051006935.1 Gaiellales bacterium | reverse complement strand
CCGCCGTCACCAGATCCGGCACGACCTTCGACAGCGCCACGATCGTGTTGTCCACGACGCGCTGGCACTGGTTGAAGCGCGAGAAGCACGCGCGCGGGAAGTTCGGGTTGAAGATCGTCCCCTTCGGGGCGATCACGTCGACGCAGCGGAAGATGCCGTCGTTCTGCGGCACCGGCTCGTCGAGGCGGTCCTGATCGAGCAGGATCGTGCGGATCGCGAAGTACGCCGCCACGAGCAGCGACCCCTCGAACGGCACGTTGTAGCCCGTCGGCACCTCCGCGTTCGACCCGGTCAGGTCGATCGTCACGTGATCGCCCTTGACGATCACCTTGGTCTCGATGCGCAGGCGGACGTCGCGGTTGCGGCCGTCGTCGTCGAGCCACGCCGTCGGCGACGTGTAGACGCCGTCGGGGAGCTTCTTGATCTCGTCGCGCAGGCGCTTCTCCGAGTAGTCCATCCAGTCGTACGCGGCCGACATGCACATGTCGGCGCCGTACTTCTCGAGGAGGCGGTAGAAGCGGTCACGGCCGAGGATGCAGGCCGCCTTCATGGCCTCCATGTCGCCGCGGTTCATCGTCTCCGTGCGGACGTTGTCGAAGACCATCAGATCGAGGTCCTCGTTGAGCTTGCCGCCCTCGTACCACTTGAGGCCGTTGTAGATCTTCGACTCCGCGTACATGTCGAACGCGTCGGCATTGATGCCCGGGTACGAGCCGCCGACGTCGAGCACGTGCGCCGTCACCGCGGCGAAGCCGAGCAGCTCGCCCTCCCACAGGATCGGCACCGCCACCGCGATGTCGGGCGTGTGCGACGCGCCGAGGTACGGGTGGTTGTGGATGATGACGTCGTCCTCCTTCAGATCGCTCTTGTCGATCCGGTGGAGGAAGCCGCGGATGTACCACGGGAGCGAGCCGATGTGCATCGGCGTCGACTCGGACTCGCAGAGCTCGCGCCCGTCCGCGTCGAACAGGCCCGCGCCGAGATCCTCGGACTCGCGGATGATCGACGAGTACGACATGCGGAACAGGACGCCCGCCATCTCCTGGGCGATGGCGTCGAACGCGCCGCCGAGCACGCGCAGCGTGATCGGGTCGACCTTCACCCGCTTGCGGGTGGGCTTGCCGGGGTTGACGCCGACTTCAGGCAGATCAGCCATGGGTAATGCCTCTCTCTCGCAGACGGGGGTTAGTGACCGGACTGGGCGGCCTTCGCCACCGCGGCCGAGTACTTGATGATCAGGTTGCCGTGCTTGTCGACCTCGGCCGAGTAGCCCGGCGGGACGACGCTCGTCGAGTCGAACTGCGTGATGATCGCGGGACCGGCGATCTTGTTGCCCGCGAGCAGCTCGGTGCGCTCGTAGAACCTCGTCTTGAACTTCGCCGGCTTGCCGTTCTTCTCGAACCACGCGTCGGCGGTGAGCTTGAGCGCGCCCTTCGGCGGGGTCGCCGTGCCCTTCTTGATCGACTTGGGCTTGAGGCCCGGCATCTGGCCGATCGCCCGCACGCGGATGTTGGCGATCTGCACGTCCGCCTCCTCGAAGCGCCGCGAGAACTCGCGCTCGTGGATGTCGTGGAACGCCTCCTTGACGCCGCGGAGCCAGGCCTCGGTGACCTTGCCCTTCTTGGCGTCGACGCGGAGCTCGTAGCCCTGGCCCTCGTAGCGGGCGTCGACGATCCACTCGATCTTGACGCTCTTCTTGTCGATCTTGTCCTTGGCGAACTGCTTCAGCGCCTGCGCCTCCAGCTCGGCGAACTGCTTCTCGAGCGTCGCGCGCTCCTTGGCGCTCGTGGACAGCGTCGACGCCATCACGTACGAGGTCTTCGTGTACTCGTACACCATGTCCGTGGTGAGCAGGCCGAGCGCGGCCGTGATGCCCGGATAGTTCGGCACGAGCACGTGCTTGACGCCGACCTCCGGCGCGATCGCGCTGGAGAAGAGCGGGCCGCCGCCGCCCTCGGCGACGAGGGCGAACTCGCGCGGGTCGAAGCCCTTGCGGACGGACGACTGCTCGATGGCGTCGACCATCGAGTGCACGAGCACCTTGAAGATGCCGAGCGCGGCCTCCTGCGTGGAGAGCTTCAGCGGCTTGCCGATCTTCGCGTCGATCGCCTTCTTGGCGAGGTCGACGCGGAGGTCCTTGTTGCCGCCGAGGAAGAGCTCGGGGCGCAGCCAGCCGAGTGCCACGATGGCGTCGGTGGCCGTCGGCTCCGTGCCGCCCTGGCCGTACGCGGCCGGGCCCGGCGTGGCGCCGGCGGAGCGGGGGCCGACGCGGAAGATGCCGCCCGAGTCGATGTACGCGATCGAGCCGCCGCCGGCGCCAATCGTGTCGACGTCGACCATCGGGATCATCGCCTGGTACGGACCGACCTTCGTGTCGAGCAGGTGCTTCATGCGGAGCTTGCCGCTCTGCGCGAGGCCGATGTCGGCGGAGGTGCCGCCGACGTCGAGGGTGATGACGTTCGGCTCGCCCGCGATCGCGCCGGCCCAGATGCCGCCGACGACGCCGGCGATCGGGCCCGACATGAGCAGGTTGACCGGCTTGTCACTTGCGGCCTCGGGCGTGGCGACGCCCGCCGCGGAGGTCATCAGGTGGATGCCGGTCTTCACGCCCATCTTGCGGAGCTCGGAGTCGAAGCGCTTGACGTAGTTCGACACCTTCGGGCCGACGAACGCGTTCAGCGCGACGGTCGAGAAGCGCTCGTACTCGCGGTACTGCGGGATCACCTCGGAGGAGACCGACAGGTAGGCCTGCGGGAACTCCTCGCGGACGATCTTCGCGACCATCTTCTCGTGCTTGGGGTTCTTGAAGGAGAAGAGCAGGCAGACCGCGACGGAGTCGACGTTCGCCTTCTTCAGCTTGCGCACCTGCGCGCGCACCTCGCGCTCGTCCAGCGGGATCTGGACGGAGCCGTCAGCGAGGATGCGCTCGTTGACCGTGAGGCGGTTGCGGCGGCGCGCGATCGGGTAGGCCTGCCACGGCAGGTTCTGCCACAGCGAGAAGTTCATCGGCTTCTTGTGGCGCGCGATGTGGATGATGTCGCGGTAGCCCTTCGTCGTGATCATGCCGACGTTGGCGCCGTTGTGCTCGATCACGATGTTCGTGGCGACGGTGGTGCCGTGGAACACCTGGTCGAGGGCGGAGGGCTTGATGCCCGCCTTCTCACACAGAACCTTGATGCCGTCGACCGTCGCGATCGACGGGTCGGCCGGCGTCGACGGCGTCTTGTGCACCAGCACGGTGCCCTTGACGTCGTCGACGTAGATGAGGTCGGTGAACGTGCCCCCGACGTCGACTCCAATGCGCTTCATCCCGCTCCTCCGGTTGGTTCTCGCTCTGGGGGAACGCGCCCGGCAGAGGCCGGCCGCCGTAAATCCTCTGAGGTGCAGGCGTTATAGAGTGACTCGGGTGCCGGTGTCAAACCACCGGCCTGCACCATCCGTGACGCCGCCTGCCGAAACCACCCGCCCGTCGACCGTCCTGATCGCGCGGGTCAGCCTGATCGCGATCGGCATCGGCTGGAACTTCGCGATCATCGGCCCGATCGCGCGGCAGCTGGCGAGCTCCTTCGAGGTGACGCTCGGCATGGTCGGCCTCCTGACGACGCTGCTCCTCGTGACGCACGCGCTCTCGCAGCTCCCCGCCGCCGAGCCCGCGCAGCGGATCGGGCCGCTGAAGCTCGTGCGCTTCGCGTTCCTGCTCGTGGCGGCGGCGAACCTGCTCGCGGCGCTCAGCCCCGTCTTCTGGCTGCTCGGCGCGGCGCGCCTGATCGTCGGCATCGGCACCGGCCCCGTGTTCGTCGGCGGCCTCGACGGCACGCGGCGCCTCGGCGGCGCGTTCCTCGCCGGCATCTTCGGCGGAGCGGCCACGCTCGGCCTCGGACTCGCGCTCGTCGTCGGCGCCGGTCTCGAGTCGTCCGGCGCCTCGTGGCGCTGGAGCTTCGTGATCGCCGCGGTGATCGCGCTGCTCGCGTCGGCGTTCGGGCCGCGCGACTCCGACGAGCCGCGCCCGCACGCCGGGAGCGCCATCGACCACCTCGGCGCAGTACTCCGCTCGCGGCCGCTCTGGCGCCTCGCGATGATCCACTCGGCGTCGTTCGGCTCGAGCCTCGTGATGGGCGCGTGGATCGTCACCCACCTCGTCAACGGCCACGCCTCGACCTTCGTGGCCGGCGCGGTGGGCTTCATGCTGCTCGCCGTCGCGGCGGTGTTCCGGCCGGTCGGCGGCGCCCTGTTCGCCCGCGGCGTGCCCTGGTACCTGCTCGGACCCGGCGCCGCGATCATGTCCGCCGCCGCGCTGGGGCTGATCGCGCTGCAGCCGCCGACGTGGCTCGCGGCGATCGAGTCGCTCTTCATCGGCATCGGCTACGCGCTGCCGTTCAGCGCGGTGTTCGTCCTATCGGTGCGCGCCGAGCCGCGCTACCCCGCCGCCGCGATCGCCTTCGTCAACATGACGGGCGCCGTCTTCGCGCTCGTGCTCACGCCGTTCGCAGGCGTGATGATGGACCACGACATCGGCGGCGTCGCCTTCGCCGTGCTCGGCGCCTTCGCACTGATCTCCGCTTTCGTGGCGCGTCGGCCGGTGCCGGGTATGGACCCCTAATGGTGTCGATCGCAACGTACGGAACATCTGGAGTGCATGCCGTTCGTTGTCGGCTCCCGGATGGGGCGCCTAGCGTCGGATATGCAGTCCTCTAGGAAGAATACTTCGCGCCATGGGAACGCTCTGGGTCATCAGTACCAGCCGTCGTGCTACCCGCGGGCGTCTGAGTATCGCGAAGCCGATCCGGCGGCGTGCACCGATGTGTCGAACCGGGAAAAGCGCACGGATAGTCAGGCTGATGTCCCGAGCGTGGTCGAATCGCCGGTTCCGGAGAGCCCGCGAGTACTCGATCATTGAGCTGTACATGAGCCGCGGTCGAAGGAGTTGGAGTACAGCGTCCTCCCCGGCGGCGGTGAGATCGCCGTACCGGTCGCGCATCTCCTCGTAGAACGTGACGCGACTCCGCCAGAGATGCGGACTGCTCGATGATGACGTTCCGTGGACCCGATAGTCGACGAGTGCCTCCGGTACGTATGCGGAGCGCCAACCCGCGCTGAACATCCGCACGAACAGGTCATCGTCCTCATATCCGCGCAGGTGGACGTTGAACCCATCGCAGTCAAGGAGGGCCGATCGTCGCAGCATGGATGCGCTCGGAAGCGCGTACATGTCGTCCATCAGAATGTCGCGGATCGAGCTCTTGTTCGACCGCTTCCGGAGCAGGTGACGGAACCGCCGCGCGACCATTTGTCCAGTCGCATCGATCTGATTGAAGTCGGAGTAAGCCCACGCGATGTCCGCGTGAGCCGTGATTGCGTGCGCAAGCTTCTCAAGGTGGTCGTGGCGCCATCGGTCGTCTTGGTCGAGGAACGCGACGAATTCGCAGTCGGTCGCTTCGACGCCAGCGTTCCGCGCGGCGGACTGGCCTTGATTCCGCTGCTGGATCGTCTTCACGGGGAACGGCACCTCGCCGATAGCAGCAAGTGCCACGTCGAGAGAATCATCCGAGGATCCGTCGTCGATCAGGATCATCTCCGATGGTGGCCGCGTCTGCGCAAGGACGGAAATCATCGCCTCTGCCACCGTCTCGCGTCCGTCGAAGAGGGGGACGATGACTGCGATAGTCTCGTCGCTCACGTCGCCTCCGAACGTGAGGTGTGAAGGCCGTCGAGCGGATATCGCTGCGCTGCGGCGAGGCCCATGTCGTCGTCGTATGGCCAATCGGCCGATCCGGATGGCGTGCCGGTTTTGCGCGCCACGATCCACGATCCGGCATTCGAGGTCGTGGTCGGCATGCGCACGTACCCGTGTCGCCACGATGGCTCCGGGAAGACTCGGGCCGGTCCGTACGATCGAGTCTCTAGTACCTCGAACCCAAGCGCTTCAGTGAAGAGGTGAGTCAGTCCCGCCGGCGAGAATCGCCAGAAGTCATTTGGCGCGGCATGTGTAGGCCAGACCCATGGCGTCCCGTGGATCGCGAGACCGCCGTTGTCGAGTACTCGAGCGCATTCGAGCGCGACCACCCACGGCATCGCGACATGCTCCAAGACGCTGTCCGAGTACACGACGGCGAAGGATCCAACGTCGAACAGTTGAGAGAGGCGGTGCGCGTCACCGACGACGTTGACGCCGAGTCCCGGATGCACGTCAAGGCCGACAATCGCGCGACCGTGAAACGGCTCGAGCTGAATCGCAAGCGCCTCCTCAGATGGGGATCGGATGCCAATCGCCAGAACGGGCCCAGGAGGGGCGGTAGCTACCCAGCGCTCGAGGTCCAGATCGGACTTCGCATCCGGCGTCTCCTGTGTCTCAGGAAGTGGGTGGTCCGGGAGTGGCATGAGATGCGCAACCGCGCCATCCGCGGTTGTGAGCCGAAGTGCCACCTCGCGTCCAGCTGCGCCCGCGACGTACGCGCGGAATCCAGGAGCGACCGACGCCGGTATTCGCGGGTCGGCGGCTCGAAGGTCGCTGCGCTCGAACTGCTCTGCGTCCGCCTCTCCCGTGTCGAAGATGACTCGTACGCGATCGAACTCGACGTGGCCGAGGTGAGCCCAGCCCTCTATGAACGACCCGTGCGCATCGCGCCAATAGGTGTCCACATTGGCGTGGACCTCCGGGATAGGGGATGCGTGCGTGGTCTCGGCGAGGATGCGTCGCCGCAACGAGCGCTCAGCGCTGCTGGCGTTCTCGGATGTTTCGCCGAGCGCCGTGCGCATGCTTGCCGCGGACGCGGCGCAGGAGCGAGAGAGCTCGACGGCGTGGCCATCGACCACCGGATTATCGAGGCATAGCCCTTCGCATTCGACGAAGAGCGACAGGGCCTTGGTGTTTTGGCCCGCCTTCGCGGCTGCGATGCCCAGCATGTAGATGGAGTCCAGTCCGCTGCGTCGCTTCGTGGGGTCTGAAGCCTGCGCGAGCACATGCGCTACCGCCGCGACGTCTGGGACGAGCGTCATCGCCGCGGTCGATTCGTCGCGGGCCATCAACTCCACGAAGATCCTGGCGAGGCGCTCGTCCGGCATGCCGTCGGCAGGCAAGAGGCTCCGAGTCTCGGCGGCGGCTGCATCGGGTGCGGTCCGCGTGTTTGCGAGGACTCGATGGTAGGCGCACTCTCGTCGGAGCTCAGCCATGTCAAGCGTCTCCATGCCGGTCCATCGCTGCAGAGCGTGCACGGCTCGGAGGCCGAGGTCGAAGTAGGCGCCGGCCTTGGCCGCGTCCTCCGTGTGGAGTAGCTCGCGCATGCCCAGCGCGTAGGAGACGCCCGGGAGCACGCCGGCCCAGGAGTGCGCCCCATCCGCGTCGAGATCCAGTCCCGAGGGATCGTCGATCGCGATGCCGTAGCGCCGTTCGAGCTGCGTCTGAACCTCGTCGGCGACTGCGTTCGCGGAGACGAAGTCGCCGCGCGCGACAATGCTTCGGAGCAGTCGCGTGGCCATACCGAGGCGCAGGGCCGATCCGTCCGGAGCACGATTCATCACGCTTCGGAACCATGATTCGACCTCCCGCTGGTTGAACTTCGGCCGATCGGGTCCGCGGACTGCCTCAGGAGTGGAGCCTGCAACGGCTCTCAGTGTGCCGCCGTCGCGCCAGACTCGCGTGCAGGAGTAGCCTGCGCGCCTGAGGAGTCGACGTAGGCCGTCTTCAGAGGCGACGAAGCAGTGGTAGCCCGGACTCAGAGCGCCTCGAATGAGCAGTCCGTCTTGATCCTGCTGCACGACCTCGCGGGCCGGCGTGCTTAGGCGCAGTGTTCCGGCAGACGCGAGTTTCCTGAGCGTCCCCTCCAAGAAGGGCAGCGGGTCCGGCAGGTGCTCGACTACTTCGCTGGCGAGAATAAGGTCGAAAGGATCGCCGTAGTCGGCGTCGGCCTCGAAGACGTCGACCACAATGTTCACCCCGAGTTCCGTGCGACCGCGTCGACCGGCGAGGGACGGCTCAATTCCGATCGCCTCCCAGCCCAGCGCGTCGCGTGCCGCTGCCACGGCGAAGCCGTATCCGCAACCGATGTCGAGCAGGCGGCGTGCCTCGAACCCATCTGTGGTGGCAATCAGTTCAAGCATCGTGCCGATACCTGCATTTGCCTCAACGTGCGCATCGACCGCGGTCTCGTCGTCGGTGAGTGTCAGTGGAGCGTCGAGGATCTCGAGCGAATGGCACGATGAGCATTCGATGGCGGTGAGTCGTACTCCATCCGGCGCTTTGAACTCGGCGACTGCGCGACCTGCGCCGTGTTTCCCGCACAATCGGCACCGCAGCGATTCGGCGTGATCGATCCAGTCGATCGACCAGACATCACCGGTTTGGCGCACGTCAGAGGCTCTCGCGGAACACGCGCTCGAGCTCGGCCTCGCCGACGGGCAGCGGGGCGCAGGCGAGCAGGCGCTGCTGGAGCAGGGCACCCGCCACGAGGTCGGGGATGTCATCCTCGCCGTAGCCCACCTCGGTCAGCGTCGTCGGGCAGCCGACGTCGGCCATCAGCTCCGCGACGGCGCGGGCCAGAGCGTCCGTGTCGTCGGCCGCGACCGGCGTGCCGGTGAGGAGCTCGGCGGCGCGACGGGAGCGCTCCGGCACCGCGTCGGCGATCAGGCGGAACGCGGCGGGCGCGGTGATCGCGCAGGCCAGCCCGTGCGGGACGAAGCGCGCCTCGCCGGGATAGCCCGGCGGCGACCACGCGTGCTTGAGGCCCGCGATCGGGTAGGAGCAGGCGTGGGGGATGTGGACACCCGCGTTGCCGAAGCCGATCCCGGCCGCGGTCGCCGCGAGCATCATGTCCTCGCGCGCTTCGATGTCGGAGCCGTCGGCGACGGCCCGGCGCAGGTGCCTGCCGACGAGCGCGATCGCCTCCATCACCCAGATGTCGGCCATCGGCGCCGCGCCCTGGTAGTTCGGGCGCGCGCCCGCGTGGGCGGGCTTCGGGCGCTCGAGGTACGAGATCGAGGTGTACGCCTCGGCGGCGTGGAGCAGCGCGTCGATGCCGCACGCGGCGGTGATCGGCGCCGGCAGCCCCAGCGTGAGCTCGGGGTCGCAGAGCGCGATGTTCGGGCGGAGGAAGGGGTGGGCGATGCCCGTCTTGACCTTGTCGCTCGGGAGGTCGAGCACGGCCACGGCCGTGACCTCGGTGCCCGTGCCGGCCGTCGTCGGCTCCGCGACGACGGGCATCAGCGGCCCGGGCGGGACGCGCGCGCCGCCGAGCGGCGCGTTGATCCAGTCGCGCAGCGTGCCGCCGTGCGTCGCGATCAGCGCCGCGACCTTGGCCGAGTCGAGCGCGGAGCCGCCGCCGACGCCGAGGACGCCGTCGGCGCCGCTCGCCACGCAGGCCTCGGCGACCTCGCGCATCGAGTCCTCCGTCGGCTCGCCCGTCGGGACGGCGTAGACGACGACGTCGAGCCCGTCGGCGCGCACCGCCGCCTCGATCGGCGCGATCATCCCGCTCTGCAGCAGGAACGCATCAGTGACGAGGAACGCGCGGGTCACGCCGAGCGCCTTCAGGTGGTGACCCGCCTCGAGCGCGGCACCGGGGCCGAGCGCGATCGACGGGACGTGCAGGACGCTGATGCGCTCGTTGCTCACGGGGTGCCTCGCAGGTCGTCTTCCAGGGAATCCCACTGATCCTTGCCGAGGATCGCATTGATCTCGTCGAACGGCATCATCCGCGGCACCGAGGCGACGGTCGAGCCATCGGCCTTGAGCTGCGCCGCGAGGTCCTTCGTCGACTGCGCCGCGGCGAACAGCGTCGACGACGGGTAGATGACGAGGCCGAAGCCGAGCTCCTGGAAGCGCTGCGCTCCCAGGTCGGGCGTCTTGCCGTGCTCGGACACGTTGACCATCAGCACCGCGTCGATGCCGCCCGCGGCGATCGCCTTGAGGTCGTCCTCGCTCGTCGGCGCGTCGATGAAGATCACGTCGGCGCCCGCATCGGCGTACCTGCGGGAGCGCGCGATCGCGTCGTCGAGCCCGGTCACGGCCGTCGCGTCGGAGCGCGCGATGATCACGGTCTCCGGGTCGCGCCGCGCGTCGAGCGCGGCGCGCAGCTTGATCACCATCTCCTCGGCGGGGATGACCTTCTTGCCCTCCATGTGCCCGCAGCGCTTCGGGAACACCTGGTCCTCGAACTGGATCGCGGCGGCGCCCGCCGCCTCCAGCTCGCGCACCGTGTGCACGACCTGCGGCACCTCGCCGTAGCCCGTGTCGGCGTCGGCGATCACCGGCACGTCGATCGCGTTCGTCATGCGGCGCAGGTGGTCGACCATGTCCGTCAGCGTCGTGATGCCGAGGTCGGGCAGGGCGAACGCGGCCGCGGA
>JBPCSR010000075.1:0-4598 GCA_051006935.1 Gaiellales bacterium | reverse complement strand
CACCACCGTCGAGTCGGGCACCGCCGTCGGCATCGAGTACGTGCCTGACGAGACGCGCGCCGTGGCGATCCACGAGGCCGGGCACGCGGTGTGCGCGCACGTCTACATGAAGAGCGCGGAGTCGACGCGCCTGTCGATCAAGATGCGCGCCGGCACGCTCGGCCACCACCAGGCGCTCGAGACCGAGGAGCGCTTCTCCTCGTGGCGCCACGAGGAGGTCGCGCGGCTGATCTGGACGCTCGGCGCGATGGCCGCCGAGCACGTGTTCTACGGCGAGAACTCGCGCGGCGTGGCGGGCGACGTGATGAGCGCCACCTCGCGCGCCGCGTGGATGGTCGGCATGTGCGCGATGGGCCCCGCGCCGATCGAGCTCGGCCACGAGTACGGCACGGCGGCCGAGGAGGAGGAGGCGCGCGCCGCGGTCGCCGAGAAGTTCCGCAAGATCGGCAGCACGATCATGAACGGCTCGCGCGCGCCCGACTCGATCCTCAACGTGCTCAGCGACCGCTCGGCGCGCGAGCAGGCGGCCGAGCTGATCGGCCAGGCCTACCTCGCCGCGTACCACCTCGTGCTCGCCAACAAGGACGGGGTGGAGAAGGTCGCCGACGTCCTCGTCGAGCGCCGCGAGATGCACGGTGACGAGGTGATCGAGCTGCTGGACAGCATCCACCTGACGATCCCCGAGATCGACCTGACACAGGAGTCGACGTGGCCGAGGATCTGACGCCGCCGCGGCCCGCCGTCGACGTCGAGCCGTGGACGCCCACGCCGACGCACCATCACGCCGACGAGGCGATCGTCGAGCACGTGGCCGTGCGGCAGCGCTCGTACGGCGGTCGCTTCGCGCTCGCCTACGGCCTGCTCGGCATCGTCGCGGGCTTCGCGCTCGCCGCGCTCGTGATCACCACGCAGCTCTCGTCGCCCGAGGCGCTGCCGAAGTGGTCGGCGTGGATCCCGACGGGCGGCTCGTCGACGGAGATCGCCACGCAGATCGCCGACCACGTCTCGCCCGCGTACATGCTCCCGAACGGGCGCCAGCTCGTCGCGGTCACCGCCTCGATTCCGAAGTTCCAGGGCGTGCAGCTCGCGGCCGTCGCCGTCGAGCCGCAGAAGAGCGCCGTCGACCAGAACATCCGCGTCGTCGACGCCTCCAAGACGATCCAGTACGTCATGTGCGGTCTCGGCAAGGAGTGCTCGATCGCCACGGGCAAGCCGAGCGTCGAGCGCGAGTGGCTCCTGCGGCGCGAGGCGTTCGAGCTCGCGCTCTACACCTTCCAGTACGACCCGGGCGTCGACACGGTGCTCGCGTTCCTGCCGCCGCCGCCGGGCAAGAGCCCCGACGTGACGATGTTCTTCGAGCGCGCGAACTACGAGAAGGAGCTGTCACAGCCGTTGACGGCGACGATCCCGGCCGAGGTGCCGCCGCTCAAGAAGATCCCGATCGCCGAGGGCAACGAGATCGACAAGCTGACGGCGCCGCAGCGCTACGGCTTCCAGATCCAGCAGCTGCAGGACGGCTCGCCGGTGATCGTGCTCAACGCCGTCTCGCCGGCGTGATCGCCGATCCCGACGCGGCTGCTGCTGGGGATCCCGCTGCGGCCGCTTCTGCAGATTCCGCTGCGCGCCTGCGCGCCGCCGCCGAGCACCTCAACGCGACGGGCCTCTACGACCGGCCGCTCGACCCGTCGCGCGTGCGCGTCGTGCACGCGCCGTGGTTCTTCCGCCTGCCGACGATGCGCCGCTTCGATGGCTACGCCCTCCCGGAGTGCATCCTCCTGCGCCACCCGCTCGCCGAGACGTCCGACGAGCTGCTCCGCCACGAGCTCTGCCACGTCTGGCAGATGCGCCACCGCGGCCCGCTGATGCCGCTCTCCTACGCCGTCCGCGGCTACTGGGACAACCCGTACGAGCGCGAAGCGCGCTGGGCGAGCCGTTAACTGGACAAAGGGGCCAGACCCCTTCGTCCAGTTAACGCCCGTGCATCCGTGGCGTAGAGTGACATTGCGGAACGTCGCACGGTCGGCATGTGCGCGCGGCCGGGTCCTTAACTGGACAAAGGGGCCAGACCCCTTTGTCCAGTTAAGGTGAGCGCGCGCGGCGCGGTTGGTGAACAGGCCGTGATGCGGCGTGGGGCGTCTGACACACTCCGGGCGTGGGCTGGTTCGAAGCGATCCTCCTCGGCATCGTGCAGGGGCTTACCGAGTTCCTGCCGATCTCGTCGACCGGGCACGTGCGCATCGTGCCCGCGCTGTTCGGTTGGGAGGACCCGGGCGCCGCGTTCAGCGCCGTCATCCAGCTCGGCACGATGGCCGCGGTGCTGATCTACTTCCGCACCGACATCGCGCGCATCACCGTCGCGTTCCTGCGCGGCCTGCGCCATCGCGAGCTGCGCCGCACGCCCGACAGCCTCATGGGCTGGTACGTCGCCGTCGGCACCGTGCCCGTCGTGATCTTCGGTTTCGCCTTCCGCCACCAAATCTCGACCGGCGCGCGCTCGCTGCTCCTGATCTCCACGGTGCTCGTGATCGGCGGCATCATCATGCTCGCCGTCGACCGCATCGCCGTGCTCCAGCGCGGCATCGACAGCGTGTCGTGGCGCGACGGAATCATCATCGGCCTCTGCCAGGCGCTCGCGCTCGTCCCGGGCGTCTCGCGCTCCGGGGCCACGATCGTCGGCGGCCTCGTGCTCGGCTTCGACCGCGAGACGGCCGCGCGCTTCTCGTTCCTGCTGAGCATCCCCGCCGTCGTCCTCAGCGGCCTGTTCGAGCTGAAGGACGTGGGGGACGGCAGCAACAACGCGTCGATCGTCGCCACGATCATCGCGACGGTCTTCGCCTTCATCTTCGGCTACGCCGCGATCGCGTTCCTGCTGCGCTACCTCGCGCGGCACACGCTCACGATCTTCGGCGTCTACCGCATCGTCGTCGGACTGGCCGTGATGGCCCTCGTCCTGACGGACACGATCAGCTAGGCCGTGTAGCCCGCGTCGCTGAGCGCGTGGCGCAGGTCCACGACGAGCTGCTTGTCGATCTCGTGATGGCCGGGATCGTGGATCACCATCGTCTTCTCGCCGACGGAGATCTTGACCTTGCCGTTGTGCTCCTCCTCGACGGTGCCGACGGCCTCGAGCAGCGAACGCACCTCGCGCCAGTGGATGTTGCCCGCCTGCTGATGGTTGAACAGATGCTCCAGCGTCTGGCGGTGATGGTTGTTGAGGTGCTCGGCCATGGTCGTCTCCGTCTCGGGTCGGACGCATTCTACGAACCGGCGCCGCCCGTGCGTATCATCGGAGGGTCACCACCCCGTGGAGGTTCCATGCACCGCATCCTGACCATCGTCGCCGTCGCCGGGCTCATGCTCGCGCTCGGCGCCACCGCCGCGTTCGCCGACGGCTCGCAGACGACCACGCCGACGTCGAAGCAGAAGGCCGGCATCGTCAAGGCGTGGAACGGCGGCAAGGCCGTTTCGAGCAGCAAGCTCAAGTGCTACACCGTCGCGATCTCGAAGGGCAACAAGGTGTGGGCGGGCCTCATGTTCAACACGAAGGCCTCGGGCTGCTCCGCCTCGGCGTTCGACGGGTCCGCGCTCCTCTGGGGCTCCGGGAGCTCGTGGAACCTGCTGACGGAGGGCTCCGACCTTCCCGCCGGCACCTGCACGGCGCTCGCGTCCGTGCTCGGCCCGAACGGCTGGGTCGACCTCGTGAACTACGCATCCGGTCTCGGCTGCCAGAACATCGACTAGCTCGGAACGCGCCGGGAGCGGCACGATCCGCTCCCGGCGCACCCCGACCGCCGTCCCGGCCGCGGACGCGAGGGCGCTACCCTAGGCGCAGCGGCTCGTAGCTCAGTGGATAGAGCACCAGGCTTCGAACCTGGGTGTCGCAGGTTCGAATCCTGCCGAGCCGGTGAAGGTCGCGATGCGCGACGACGCTGCGGACGAGCTTCGCGTTCTAGTGCGTGCCGTTGATGCGCTGCCGGAACCGCATGCCATGGTCCTGGCGGAACTCGACCTGGAGGGTCGTGCCCGGGGGTAGTCCGGCGCCGGAGGTGAGCACGCGGATCGACACGCGGCGTCCTCGCTTGCCGTCCTGCTCGATCGGTCCGAGGGTCGTCTTCCCGACGACGTAGTGGCCGACGGTCGAGCCGCGCTCGATCGGGATCCGCGTGCCGGAGCGGCTGCGCAGGACGAAGCGGTAGTGACCGGTCTGCATGTAGCGCAGGTGCCACGTCACGCGCCGGGTTCCGTGGCTCAGCTGCTGCGAGGTCACCGAGGAGAGCAGCTTGACGAGCTTCGGGTTCCTGATCGTCTTCGTCTGCGAGGTGCTCGACGCGCTGTCTGCGCCGTTCGTCGCCGTCTCGGTGCAGCGGTAGTCGCCCGGGACCGTCGTCTTGAAGCGGGCCGAGGTGGCGCCGGCGATCGGCTTCCCGTCGCGCTGCCACGTGTAGCTGCGGCTGGCGGGTGTTCGGAAGAGGTTCATGCCGGGGATGCCGACGCTCCATGTGCCGCCGCACGTGATCGTCTGCCCGGTCGTCGCGTCGTTGGGTATCACCGCGGCGGCAACGTCGATGACGGGCGCGGCGAGCAGCGTGGGGAAGACG
>JBPCSR010000074.1:0-23407 GCA_051006935.1 Gaiellales bacterium | reverse complement strand
GCTCCTTGGGAACCGGTGCGGCTGATCGCCCGTAGTATGCGGGGCGCGTCGCTCGTCTACCGGGGTTGACGAGCGACGCACCCACGGCATTCCCTCCTAGGTGTGGATGCTCTCGAGCGTGAACTTGCCGGTCGGCGAGACGCCGAGGATGGCGACCGGCACGTTCGGCCGGTTGCCCGTCTTCGGATCGATCGTGATCGGGCCGGTCGCGCCGGGGAAGTTCGTGGTGTGCAGGATGCCCTGGCTGAACGCGTCGAGGTCGGTCGAGCCGGCCTGCTCGATCGCCGCGGCCCAGATCCGCACGGAGTCGTACGCGTAGATGCCCCACGTGCCCGGCGTCTTGCCGAACTGCTGCTCGTAGCCCTTGATGTACGTCCGCGCGGCCGCATTGCGGAACTGCATCGCGGTCGGCGAGCCGCTGAAGGTGCAGCGGTGCGCAGCGGCGTTGCCCGAGGCCGTGATGAAGCCCGGGTCCTGATTGGCCAGGCCCATGAAGCAGCGGGCGTCGTTGCCCTGCGCGGCCTGGTCGGCCAGCGCCTTGGCGATCAGCGCGCCCTGCGGGAAGTACGTCGACACGTAGACCGTGTCGGGATTGTTCGTGAGGGCCTGCGCGACGACGGCCGAGAAGTCGGTCGCCGTCGGATCGATCTTGATCTTGGTGGCGAGCGCACCCATCTTGGTGAGCGCGGTGTACATGCGGTCCGCCATGCCCTTCGTGTACGTCGAGGGATCCCACAGGATCGAGACCTTCTCGGCCTTGTTCGCCTTCATCCAGTCGATCTCGGCGGGCGAGATCTGCGAGTTCTTCGGCTGTACCGTCGCACCCATCCCCGATGTGTCGTCGGTCGAGGTGAGCTGCACCGGGAACACGCCGCCCTTGATGTAGATGCCGAGGTTCTTGACGCCGACGGAGGAGTTGTACGGCCCGATCACGGCGGAGGGGTGCTTGGCGACGATCGACTTGGCCACCGTCACGCCGGTGGCGGGGTCGGCCTTGTCGTTGCCGGAGATCAGCTGGACCTTCATGCCGAGAAGGCCGCCGCTCTCGTTGATCATGCGCACCGCGAGGCGCGTCCCGTTGAGCATGTCCTTGCCGTTGGAGGCCTGGTCGCCGGTCAACGGACCCTCGTAGGCGAGCAGGAACGTGCCCTGCGTGGCGGCGGATGCGACCGGGACGAGGGCGAGTGCCGCGAGCAGGGCCGCGGCGATGGTGACGAGACGACGCACGGAGACTCCTTTGGATCGGATTCGAGGATGGTACCGCACGGGTGTCGTCGCACGAGTGCTCCGGAGCATGGCAGCGCAGGCCGCGGGTGTCACCTGCCGGGGACGCGGCCGAAGCCGCCGATGTCAGGGTTCAACCGCCAGCGCGGGTACGTTCGGCGCCGTACGGCATCGCCCGCGTTGCCCTCGATCGTCGTGATCGCGTCACGATCGACGCGCTCGACGATGCCGACGTGACCGTGGATGAACCACACGACATCGCCTGGCTGCGGACGGGCGACGAGGCGGTCGCGATACGCGGCCCGTGCGACGAACCAGGCGCGAACGTCGGGCGTCCACGCGATCCTCCACCCCGCGGACGCACCGCCGGTGAACGGGCGTCCGGCCGCGCGCAGGACCCACGACACGAAATCCGCGCACCACGCCTCGGCGTGCCCGTCGGTGAACGCATCGATGCCGGGCCCGCGATTCGATCCGGGCGGCAGCTCGGCGATCTCCGACGCGACGGCACTGCGCGCCACCGCGACGATCGAACCGTGATCCACGTCCGGAAGATCCGCGCCCCCGATCACCGGCGGTACGGGCGCGGTGCCGCCCGCCGCAGCGGCCCCGGCCAACGCCGCGAACAGCGGTTCGACGGAGGCTGCGCGCGGCAACGCGCTGCGCAGCGCGGTCGAGATCCCGGCGGCGACCACCACGCCGACGAGCAGGACGGCGATCCATTCCACGGCCGCCTGACCGCTGCGCGCACTCATTGCAGCACCGTCCCGACCACGTCCCGCAAGACGAGCACCTGCCCGCCGATCACGATCAGGAGCGAGGCCGGCGCCAGGAGAACGCCTACGACGAGCAGCATCTTCGGTGCGGCCTGCGCCGCCTGCTCGCGCGCCGCGGCGCGCGCCCGTGCCCGCGCATCGACGGCCACGAGCCGGAGCGCCGCGGCGATCGGAACGCCGAGCTCCTCGTTCTGGCGCAACAGCGCCCCCAACGGCCGCAGCGCGGGATCGGCCGAGGCGAGACGCGCGCCGAGCGATCCATCGAGGCCGCAATCGCCGGCGTCGAGCAACGCGCCGCGCAGAGGCTCCGTCGCCAGCTCCGCGATGCGACGCAACGCCGCGTCGGGCGCTGCACCGCCGTCGACGACCGCGGCGAGGACGTCGATGACATCGGGCAGCTCCGCCATCAGCGCCCGTCGCCGATCGCGATCGAGCGCACGGCTGCTGCGCCATTGCCACGTCACCATCGCGGCGCTCGCGCCGGACACGACCACGAGGCCCGTGGGGACACCGCTGATCGCCGCCCCGCACGCGCCCGCGACGAGACTCGTGAGAACGACGATCGCCGCGCGACGGCGTCGCGCCCTGGTCACAGGCCCGCGTTCCGCGCGATGCGCCGCAGGAGCCAGAGCGCTGTCAGCGTCAGCGCTCCCGAGACGGAGACGATCGCGATCCCGGGACGGGACGTCAGCAGCGCCTCGGCGGACGTGGGTGCGAGGACGGCGAGCATGCACAGCGCGCCGATCGGGGCGAGCGGCACGATCCGCGCCGCCATGCGCGCCTGCGCGGTCGCGGCACGCGCTTCGAGCCGCAGCCGCTCACGGTCGGCGAGCCCCTCGGCGATGCCGTTGAGCGCAGCCACGAGGTCGCCGCCGAGCTCGTGCTGCAGATCGATGGCGCCCACCAGCAGCGCGCCGCCGGAGACGACACCGATCGGTGCCAGCGCGATCGGCGTCGGATGGCCTGCGCGCAGCGCCGCCGCGCAGTGGCGCATCGCCTCGGCCATGGTGTCGTCCATCGACTCGGCACCGCGCGCGAACGCCTCGGCGAGCGGGAGCCCCGCTGCGGCGCCGCGCGCCACGGCACGCGCCACATCGGGCAGCCCGCACCCCTCGATCGCCTGGTCGACGATCAGGCGCATGCCTCCTCCACGTCGCCGAGACGCCACCCCGAGTCCGTCCGCTCCACGGGGGCGATCGACACCACGCGTCGACGCCCGTCCGGTTCGCGCGCGAGGTGGATCACCGCGTGCACGGCCGAGGCGATCTGCTCGCGCACCGCGGTGTGCGGCACGTCCACTCCGCCCATCAGGGCCATCGTCTCAAGGCGACGCAGCGCATCCGCCGGCCCATTGGCGTGGACGGTCGCCAGCGAGCCGTCGTGTCCGGTGTTCATCGCCAGCAGGAGGTCAAGCGCCTCTCCCCCTCGCACCTCCCCGACGACGAGTCGGTCCGGGCGCATGCGGAGCGCATTGCGGACGAGCTGTCGGAGGTCGATCGCCCCGCGTCCCTCCACATTCGGGGGCCGCGACTCCAGCCGCGCGCAGTGCCGTGCCTGGACGGCGAGCTCCGCGGCGTCCTCGACCGAGACGATGCGCTCGTGCGCGGGAATCAGTCCCGTCAATGCGCTCAGCAGCGTCGTCTTCCCCGTGCTCGTGCCACCGCTGATGAGGACGTTGCGACGCGCTGCCACGAGGGCCACGATCTCGCGCGCGACCTCCACGGAGACGGCGCCGTTCGCCGTCAGGTCCGCGAACGTCAGCGGCGCGCTCCCGAACCGGCGGATCGTGATCAGCGGCCCATCCACCGCCAACGGGGGCAACACGACGTTGACGCGCGATCCGTCGGGCAGGCGCGCGTCGATCATCGGCGCCGCATCGTCGATCCGTCGGCCGCACGCTGCGACGAGGCGCACGGCGGTGCGGCGCAGTTCCGCGGAATCGCGGAACCGGACGTCGGCTGGGCGCAGCCGGCCGTCGATCTCGATCCAGATGTCGCGCGGCCCGTTGACCACGACCTCGCCCACCGAGGCGTCCAGCAGGAGCCCGGCGAGCGGACCCGCGATCGGCGCGAGCGACGTCACGACCGATCCCGCCGGCCGAGCGCCGCGAGACGCCCCTCGATCAGGAGCATCAGGTGGTCATCGCGATCGACGTCGATCACCCCCGGATCGCGCCGCAGGCGCCCGACCGCCCGTTCCACGATCCCCGACGCCGTCGGGCAGTCGATGATCCGCCGCGCGTCAGCTCCGGCGCGGATCAGGCGTTGACGCGATCGCTCGATCGCCTCGACGCGGGCGACGCTGCCGACCAGGACCACGATATCCGCATCCAAGACGGGCTCGAAGGACGGTCCGGTCGGACGACCGGCGTCGACCACCACGAACGGCGACCGTCGCAGTCCGACGCGCACGAGATCGCGCATGGCTCCGTCGCGGATCAGCCACGCGAGGTCCGGACGCGGACTTGCCTCGTAGTGCCATCCGAAGGCGGTGCGCCGGCTTCCGTCGACCAGCGTCGCACCATCCACAGCGCCGACGGCTGCCAGGCCCGCGTCGGCATGCCGGAGCGGGAGCCCGAGCGCATCGCGCGTGTCCCCGCCGCTGAGGTCGGCGTCGATCAGACCCGCGTCGGGGCCCGACTCGTCGGCGACGAAGAGCGCGATCCGCGTCGCGCCCGCTCCGCCATGCGCGCCGACGACGCACACGAGATGCCCCTGCGGTGCTCGCTCGTCCGCCTGCGCGCCAACCGTCTCCTCAAGCGGCGCGGCGAGCGTGCTCATCGCGCAGCACCTCGCCCGGGAAGGTGGAGCGAGACGGCGGCCCCGCCGCCGTCTCGGCTGCCGATGCGGAGGGATCCGCCGAGCCGCTCCATGATCCGCCGCGTGCTGCGCAGCCCCAGTCCGGCTCGGCCGCCGCCGACGTGCGCACGGAACGGGCGATGCGCGCGCGCGTCCGCGAACCCCGATCCGTCGTCTTCGACGACGATCTCGATGCCGTCGCCGACGCGGCGTGCGCAGAGGCGGATCGGCTCGCACCCACGCGCATGACGTGCGGCGTTCTCGGCGAGATTCCCCACGGCACGGGCGATCTCGGAATCGGCCGGTTCTCCCGCGAGTGCAGGATCGACGTGGATGGCGACGTCACGCCCGAGTCCACCCCGCACACGGGCGGCGACGTCGTCGAGGACATGTCCGATGGCGTCGTCTGCGCGCTCGTCGAGCGCCGCCGCCGTGTCGGTGCAAAGGCGGAGGATGTCGTCGGCGGTCGCCGCCAGACGGCGACATTCCCGATCGATCGTCTCCCGAGCGAGGAGGCGGGCGGATGCCGCATCGTCGCGCTCGAGCCGCTCGGCCGCAAGCTGGATCCCCATCAGCGGCCCGCGCAGGTCATGGACCACCATCGCCACGGCCTCGACCTGCCTGCGCGCCATCTGCTCGCGCTCGCGCCGCTGGGCAATGCCCGCCCAGAGCGCCCAGCCGACGAGCGCCATGGCCGCGACACCTGCTCCGATCACGAGACGGGCTCGCAGCATCGTCGACACCGCGCGGGGCGACGTCGCCGGCGCCCAGACGACGCGGCCGTCGCCGAGGGACGCGATTCCGCCCGGGCCTGCGGGACGGCGTTGCGATGGAACGACGTAGGTGCCGCGCGGCGGGGCGCCGCCCGCGCGCACGGCCGCAGCCGCACCGGCGGCAGTCAAGGCGGACGCGTCGGCGACGACGTGATCGACAGCCGCGACCACGGGATCGACCACCAGCACCTGTCCGGCGAGCGCGATCGTCGCCAGCACCGCGATCATCGCGATGCCGCTGCGCACGGCTCGGCGCGTCACTGGAGGACCGTCCGCAGCGAATACCCCACGCTCCAGTTGTTGATCACCCACGGCCCCTCGGACACGGCGACGAGCCGGCGCCGCAGACGCGAGGCGTGCGAGTCGAGGGTGCGCGTGCCCGCGTTGCGGTACCCCCAGATCCGCTCCATCAGATCCTCTTTCATGTGGACCTTGTGCGGATCGCGCGCGAGCACCGCGAGAAGCTCGTACTCCTTCCCCGGCAGTCGGAGCAGCGTGCCGTCGACGGTGACGGAGCGTGCCGCGAGGTCGATCGCGAGCGGGCCGACGGCGAGGGTCGTTCCCACTCGGCCGCGGATCCGCGACTCCAGCGCCGCCGTGCGCAGCAGGAGCTCGGCGTAGCTGAACGGCTTGACGACGTAGTCGTCGACGCCCCGTTCGAAGGCGCGGATGCGGTCCTGCTCCGTCGCCCGCCCGCTGACCGCGATCACGCCCACGTTCGGCGGACCCGCCTGGCCGGCGCGGATCTGGCGCACGATGTCGAGCCCGGATCCATCCGGCAGCGTGACGTCGACGAGCGCGATGTCGGCGCTCGAGCGCTTCAGCATCGCGACCGCCTCCTGCGCCGTGGATGCGATCGAAACGGCGTACCCGTCCTCGCGGAGGTTGTCGGTGAGGAACTCGGCGACCGCCGGGTCGTCCTCGACGATCAGAAGATGCGCGCACATGGTGTGCTCCCTTCGTTGGAGGTCTCCCCGCCATGTCGGACGGCGGGGAGCGGCACGCTAGGCACGTCGTCGCGGCCGGCGCAATGCCGATTCCGCGCGGAGTGGTTCGGCTCGCCGCTGATGGCGCCGGCGTGTGGAGATCCGGCCGGATCGCGTCCCCCGGCATCGGCATCCGACACCGCGCGGCGTCGCAGCCGGCGCCCCGTCGCAAGGCCCGCCGCGCCGGCGAAGCCGGCGGGCACCTCGAGCTGACGACGGCCGTGCGGATGGAACCGCAGCCTCCGCGGTCCGACGGCGGTGGCGACACCCACGACCCGCAGGTCGCGGTCGAGGAACACGATGTCGATCGCGAAGCGCATGCCGACGGTGTGGATGCAGCGCAGCGGGTCGGCGAGCAGCAGGCCCGCTCCCCAGTCGAGCTGCCTCCGCCCGATCAGCCCGCGCGCCGCTCGGAGCCCGATCGCCGGCGCCACCTCGAGCCGGGCGACGACGATCTCGCCGGTGCCATCGTCGATCAGCTGCTCCATGGCGCGATCGTGGTCGCGCACCCCGGTGCGTCGGTGCGCGCCGCACACACGGGCATGCGCGCGCGCTGCGCGCATAGCGCCGCGCGTGTCTCCGAGCGCATCCGGCCGATGCCCCTCCGCTACGCTCCGCGCATGCTCAGCGAGGACTTCCACTCCGGCGACGACGTGACGCTCGGGTTCCTCGGCCGCACGTACGCGTTCGCGCGCCGGGACTTCGAGCAGCGCGTCCTGCGCGCCGCCGTGGAGCTCGACCTGGCCGCCCGGCCGATCAGCCGCGGCGAGCGCGAGGATCTCGTCACGAGCGCGATCCACGGGTACGTCGAGGACCCCCGCTCCGAGGTCGGCGAGCGCATCGCCGACCTGCAGGACCGCGACGGCGAGGACCCCGTCTACTGGCTGCGCAAGCTCGTCTTCCGCTCCGCGTGGCTCGACCACCGGATCAAGACCGGTCACGTCGACGTCGCGTTCGACGATGCCGTCGGCGCCTTCCGGATCGAGCCCGGCCGCTACCCGCTGCCCGGCTCGGGCCACCCCTCCTTCGCCGTCGCGGCCCTCTCCGAGGACTGAGCATGGACGGCGATCCGCATGACGAGGCGCTCGACGCGACGAGCGAGATCGAGGAGGTCAAGGAGATCGCCGCCGACCTGCGGAGCGTCCTCCCCACGCGCAACGAGGCCGCCGTCCAGCGCGCGCTCGACGCGCACGAGGGCGCCGGCGCCGACGCGCGCGTCGCCGAGCTCCACGCGCTCGCCCTCGATACCGCGCAGCGCACCCGGGCCCTCGCCGCCGATGTGCGCTCCGACCGCGTGTCGCGGATCGAGGACCTCGAGGTCGTCGTCGATCTGCTCGCCGAGGGACTCGGCGCGGTGCGGGGCGACGTGGCGAAGCTCGAGGCGCGTTCCGTGCGCATCGAGAAGGAGCTCGAGCGCCTCACCTGGGCGCTCGACCGCGTCGGCACGCAGCTCGAGCGGATCGCCGACGACGGCGACGCGCCCGCGGCCCCCTAGCGCTTGAAGCCGAGCCAGCCGTCCGGGCCCGGCTCGGCGATCGGCAGGCCGCGACGTCGCGCGAGCGTGTACGTGACCTTGTCGGCGAAGTAGAGGAGCGGCACCATCGCCACGGTCAGGATCAGCGCCTGCACGGCGTCCTCGTTGACCGTGTGACCCGATTTCGACAGGAGGAAGCGGGAGATCACGAACCACATGAGGCCGAAGATCGGTGCGCGCACGAGGCAGCGGCGCAACGTCGGGTAGGCCACCGGCTTCCGGCCGCCGGACGCGCGCCCCTTCGCGCGGGCCTTGCCCTTCGCCGGCGCCTCGTCCACGTGCTCGGGGCGATGCTCGCGCTGCGGCGACTCGGGACGGTCGACGCCGTGCCGGCGGTACCGCTGCTCGCGCTCGCGCTGCTTCTTCCTCGCCATGGGGGCAGCATAGCCACGCGCTCGCGTCCGTTTCCGCTCGCACGGGCGGTACACTCCCCGCGATGGCGACGACCGAGCAGCAGCGGATCAGCTGGGGCGAGCTGCGCGAGCGCGCGCAGGGTCTGCGCACCCGCTCCGCCAAGGCCGGCGAGGCCGGGCTGAGCATGCGCGTCGCCGACCTGCTCGAGACGCTTCCCCTGCCCTACGACCCCGAGCCGCTGCCCGACGACGCGACCGACGAGGAGGTCCTCGAGGCCGAGCGCGAGCCGCTCGACTTCGCCGAAGACGTGCTCAAGCGCCACGGCGTGCGCACCCGCCCGGCGCCCGGTGACGTCGGGGAGAACGGCGTCGTCGTATTGCGGCCGTCCAACCGCTACGCGCTGCAGGGCGCGATCGCCGTCGGCGTGCTCGCGCTGCTGGCCGGCGGCGCGGCGAGCAAGATCGCGTTCGCGGGCTTCCTCCCCTTCGTGGTCGTCGGCGTCTGGATCGCGTGGCGGCAGATGCACCGGCTCGACCGCTGGGCGCCGCGGATCATCCCCCGCGGGCGCATCCTCGGAGCGCTGCTGATGATCGTGCTGCTGGCGATCGCGGCGATCGTCGTGGTGCAGCCCGCGCGCATGTGGGTGCGCGACCGCGGCAACACGAGGAACGCCCTCGCCCTCGCGGCGCAGGCCGAGGCGCAGCTCGCCGCCGGTGACGTCGCCGGCGCCCGCGGCTCGATCGACGGCGCCCTCATCGCGGATCCGAGCCTCGGCCAGGTGCAGGCGACCGCGCAGCACGTGATGCTCGCCCAGATCAACGCCGACGCCAACGCGCGCGCCGCCCAGCAGGCTACGTACCAGCGCGCCGAGCTCGCGCGCAAGAACCGCGCCTGGGACTACGCCATCGCCCTGATGACCTCGGCCGGCGGCTACGGCGACGCCCCCGCGCGAGTCGCCGCGTTCAAGGAGGAGGCCGCCCGCGAGCAGCTCGACCGCGCCAGGGCCGCGCTCGCCGCCGGCGACGCCCAGGCCGCCTTCACGGCGTACGGCAAGGCGATCGCGTACGACGCGACCGTCAAGGACGCGGCGCTGATCAAGCGCATCGGCCAGGTCCTCCAGGGCGGGTCGTAGCCCGCGCCGCGCCGCCGGGCTACGCTACCGCCCCGCGTGGACCTCGACGTCATCTTCCTCGGCACCGCCGGCTCGGTGCCCTCCGCCACGCGGCAGACCGCGGCAACGCTGATCCGCCGTGGCGGTGAGCGCATCCTCGTCGACTGCGGCGAGGGCACGCAGCGACGCCTGATGCAGAGCGTCGCGGGCCTCTCCGACATCGACGTGATCCTGATCACGCACTGCCACGCCGACCACATCCTCGGTCTGCCCGGCCTGCTGCGCACCTTCGCGCTGCGGGAGCGCTCCGCCCCGCTCGCGCTCTACGGACCCGAGGGCGTGAAGAAGGCGCTCGCCGACCTCGGCTCGGTGATCGGCAAGCTGCCGTACCCGTTCGCCGTCGTCGAGGTCGAGCCCGGCGGCGAGGTCGCGAGCGGCGAGTACCGGCTCGAGGCGATCGGCACGCGTCACCGCGTGAAGAGCGTCGGCTGGGCGCTGATCGAGGACGACCGCCCCGGCCGCTTCGACGTCGAGCGCGCGGCCGAGCTCGGCGTGCCCAACGGGCCGCTCTACGGACAGCTCCAGCGCGGCGAGGCCGTGACGCTCGCTGACGGCACCGTGATCGACTCGGTCGCCGAGCAGCTCGTCGGCGAGACGCGACTCGGGCGCACGCTCGTGTTCAGCGGCGACACGCGCCCGTGCGACGCGGTCGTCGCGCGCGCCGTCGACTGCGACCTGCTCGTGCACGAGGCGACGTTCCTCGACGAGGACCTCGAGCGCGCCCGCGAGACGCAGCACTCGACCGCGCGCGAGGCGGCCGAGCTCGCCGTGGAGGCGCGTGCCCGCATGCTCGCCCTCACGCACGTGTCGATGCGCTGCTCGCCGAAGCAGGTGAAGGCCGAGGCGGAGGCGATCCACGGCAACGTCGTGGTGCCACGCGACCTCGACCTGATCGAGATTCCGTTCCGCGAGCGCGGCGAGGCCGTGCTCGTGAAGAACGGCGGCCGCGACGGCGAGCGCTAGCGCGCGATGCCGATGAAGCGCCTGACCTGGGCCGCCAACCTGACGGAGGCCGAGATGATCGCCGGCCTGCTCGAAGGCGAGGGGATCCGCGTGCTGATCCGCCGGCAGCCCGGCATGGACGTGCCGGACTTCCTGGCCGGCGGTCCACGTGAGCTGCTCGTCGACGACGCCCAGTACCATGCGGCGGCGGAGCTCGTCGAAGCCCACTTCGGCCTGCGGTAGGCCTCCGGGAAGCCGCGCCACGCGCGCAGCGTTCACCCAGTGGGCGAGCACCACGCCTGACCATGCCCCACGATCCACGCGAACTCACCTCCGGCGCCGACGTGCGCGGCGCCTTCTGGTCCACGCTCCGTCGTGGCGTCGGGCTCGTGCGCGACCACCGGCTCGTCCTGATCGTCTCCATCGTGCTCGCGATCGCCGGACAGGTCTTCACGATCGCGATCCCGTGGGCCACCGGCCGCGTCGTCGACGAGGCCATGAAGCCGCGCGACATGGAGCAGCTGCGCTACCTGATCGAGCTGATCCTCGCCCTCGCGGTCGGGCGCTTCATCGTCATGTACCTGCGCCGGATCATCGCCGGCACGATGGCCGTCAACATCGAGCGCGACCTGCGCAACCTCGTCTACCACCACCTGCTGTCGCTGTCGTTCCCGTTCTTCGACCGCAACCAGACGGGCCAGATCATGAGCCGCGCGACCGTCGACCTGACGACGCTGCGCCTGTATCTCGGGTACGGGATCCTGTTCTTCACGCAGCACACGGTCAGCGTGATCGCCGTGATGGCCGTGCTGTTCTGGATGAACCCGCTCGTCGCGCTGATGGTGCTCGTGATCGTGCCGCCGCTGGCGCTGCTCGCGATCCTCTACTCGCGGCGCTCGCAGCCGATCGTGGCCGAGGCGCAGCAGGCGCTCGCGGAGGTGACCACGCAGGCCGAGGAGAGCGTCGTCGGCGTGCGCGTGATCAAGGCCTTCGGCCAGGAGCACCAGGAGATCGACCGCTTCGGCGACCGCGCCGAGGACGTCTTCTCGCTCAACGTCGAAGCCACGCGGCTGCGCTCCGTGTACGTGCCGATCATGGACTTCCTGCCCACGATCTCGCTCGCGCTCCTGATCGGCGTCGGCGGCTACGCCGTCATCACCGACCGCATGAGCCTCGGCGACTTCGTGACGTACAGCCTGCTCGTCGCCCTGATCGTGATGCCGCTGCGCATGCTCGGCGGCTGGATCGGCGACACGCAGCGGTTCGTCGCGTCGAGCCAGCGCATCTTCCAGATCCTCGACATGCGCCCCGACATCGAGGATGCCCCCGACGCCCGGCCGGTGCCCGCCGGCGGCGGCGCGATCCGCTTTGAGGACGTGACGTTCGGCTACGACGCCGACCGCCCCGTCATCCGCGACGTCGACCTCGCGATCGAACCAGGCTCGACCGTCGCGATCATCGGCCGCACCGGCTCCGGCAAGACCACCCTCACGCAGCTGGTGCCGCGGTTCTACGACGTCACCGCCGGTCGCGTGCTCGTGGAGGGCGTCGACGTGCGCGAGCTGCGCCTCGACGAGCTGCGCGGCGCAATCGGCACCGTCGCCGAGGACACCTACCTGTTCAGCGCGTCGATCCGCGACAACATCGCGTTCGGGCGCTCCAGCGCGAGCGACGAGGAGGTGCGCCTCGCGGCGGAGCGCGCGCAGGCGGCCGCGTTCATCGAGGAGCTGCCCGACGGCTACGGCACGCTCGTCGGCGAGCGCGGCCTCACCCTCTCGGGCGGGCAGCGCCAGCGCATCGCGATCGCGCGTGCGCTCCTGCTCGACCCGCGCATCCTGATCCTCGACGACGCGACCGCATCCGTCGACGCCTCCACCGAGAGCCGCATCCGCGACGCGCTCGAGGAGGTGATGCAGGGCCGCACCACGCTGATCATCGCGCACCGCCTCTCCACGATCGCGCTGGCCGACCGCATCGTCGTGATCGACGACGGCCGCATCGTCGCCGACGGCACGCACGAGGAGCTGATCGAGGGGAACGACGTGTATCGCGAGATCCACGATCACGGGCTCGTCGACCGGCGCTTCGTCGACGCCGACGGCGATCACGTGGTCATCCCCGTCTCGCACGAGGAGGCGGCGTCGTGAGCCGCGGCTGGGGACCGGCGGGCGGCGAGGTCGCCTCCGGCAAGGGGCGACGCAAGCAGGGGCTCCAGCGCGTGCGGCGCCTCGGCGTCTACGTCGCCCCGTACCGGCTTCGGCTGACCGGCGCGATCCTCGCCATGTTCGGCGTGCTCGGCTGCACGCTCGCGCTGCCGCTCCTGATGAAGTCCGCGATCGACTCCGCGATCATCCCGCGCGACACGCGGCTGCTCCTGCTGATCGCCGGCATCGTGATCGTGATCGGCATCGCGGGCATCGCGCTGTCGCGGGTCGAGACGTACCTCACGGGCTGGGTCGGCGAGCGCGTGCTCAACGACCTGCGCGTCGATCTGTTCCAGCACATGCAGAGCCTGTCGATGGGGTACTTCGAGCGGCAGCGCACCGGCGTCCTGATCTCGCGCCTGACGAACGACGTCGAGGCGCTGCAGCAGCTCGTCACCGACGGCCTCACCTCGACCGTCCGCAACGTGCTGACGCTGGTGGTGGCCGGCGGCATCCTGCTGTTCCTCGACTTCCGGCTCGCGCTCGCCACGATCGTCGTGTTCCCGCTGATGGCGGTGCTCACGTTCGTCTTCCGCGGCCAATCGGCCCGTGCGTACGGCCTGATGCGCTCGCGGCTCGCGCTCGTGACCGCCGCGCTGCAGGAGGACCTCAACGGCATCCGCGTGATCCAGGCCTACCGGCGCGAGGCCGACAGCCGCGCCCAGATCGCCGAGCTCAACGCGTCGTACCGCGATGCCAACCGCACGACGGTCACGTCGAGCGGGTGGTACTTCCCCACCGTCGAGTTCCTCGCCGCCGTCGCGACCTGCATCGTGTTCGGCTACGGCGGGTACCTCTACGTCGACCACACGATCGAGATCGGCGTGCTGGTCGCCTTCATCGGGTACCTCGCGTCGTTCTTCGACCCCGTGCAGCAGCTGAGCCAGGTCTACAACACGTTCCTCGCCGGCACGGCCGCGCTCGACAAGATCTTCGACGTGATGGACGACGAGCCGACGCTGGTCGATGCGCCCGACGCCGTGCCGCTGCCGGCGCTCCAGGGCGCGGTGCGCTTCGAGGCCGTGCGCTTCGGCTACGACCCCGAGCGGCCCGTGATCGACGGCCTCGAGCTCGATGTCCGCGCCGGCCAGACCGTCGCCCTCGTCGGCCACACCGGCGCGGGGAAGTCCACGATCATCAAGCTGCTGGCCCGGTTCTACGACCCGCAGGCCGGCCGCATCACGATCGACGGGCACGACCTGCGCGCCGTCACCACGGCGTCGCTGCGCCACCAGATCGCGATGGTGCCGCAGGAGGGCTTCCTCTTCAACGGCACGATCCACGAGAACATCGCCTTCGGGCGCCCCGATGCCACGCGCGCCGAGGTCGAGGCGGCCGCGCGCGAGGTCGGGGCCGACCGCTTCATCGAGCAGCTCGCCAACGACTACGACGAGCGCGTGCAGGAGCGCGGCGGCCGCCTCTCGATCGGTCAGCGCCAGCTGATCGCCTTCGCCCGCGCCCTGCTCGTCGACCCCCGGCTTCTGATCCTCGACGAGGCCACGTCGAGCGTCGATATCCAGACGGAGGCGCGGATCGAGGAGGCGCTGACGCGGCTGCTCGCCGGGCGCACCGCGTTCGTCGTGGCGCACCGCCTCTCCACTATCCGCAACGCCGACCTGATCGTCGTGCTGGAGCACGGCCGCGTCGTCGAGTCGGGAACGCACGACGCGCTGCTCGCCCTCGGCGGGCGCTACCGCGGCCTCTACGGCGACTGGGCCGAGGCGATCGCCGGCTAGACGAGGATCACGTCGAGGCCGTCGAAGGCCAAGAAGTCGACGTCCTGCGTGATCAGCGGAACGTCGTCGACCACGGCGGTCGCCGCGATCAGCGCATCGGCTGTCGTCGGTCGACGGCCGGCGCGCCGCGCTCCCGCCATGAGTTCCGCGAACCGGAGAGCCACCTCCGCATCGACCTCACGCACGTGGAAATCGTCCTCGACGCCGAGAAACGTATGCCTGCGGATCCCCCGCTCGTCGGGATCCACCGCCATCTCGACCCCGAGCGCGAGCTCCCCGAGCGTGATCGCGGAGATGCTCCACTCGTCGAACTCCCGCAGCGACACGCCGCGGCGCTCGCGCCCGACGATCGCCGACGTATCGACGAGCACCCTCACTTGCCGAGCAGGTCCTCCGACTGGGCGAGCTCGATGTCGCGGAGATAGCCCGGATTCGGCGGCCGTAGCTGAGACAGCATCTCGGTGACCGTGATCGGGGACCCCTTCGGCGTGATCGGGTGCTTCGCCGGGCGGAACTTCGGCCGCTCCGGCTGCTGCTCGTCGCTCATGGCTTGAAGATACCACCGCAGCGCGCGACGAAGATCGCGCAGATGCGCGCCGACGTCAGAGCCGCTGCGGCCGGCGGCGATCGGACTGGAGCAGGATCAGCACGCCGGTCAGCAGGACCAGCACCGACACGACCTGGTTGACGCGGAACGGGCCGATCTCGAGGGCGGGCTCGATCCGCATCGTCTCCATCAGCAGGCGCACCGCGCCGTAGAGCACGAGGTACGCGCCCACGATGCAGCCCGCGCGAAAGCGCTCGTGCAGCGGCCGCCAGAGGAATCCGAGCGCGAGGAAGATGCCGATGTCGAGCACCGACTCGTAGAGGAAGACGGGCTGGAACTGGTCGTACGTCGCGTAGCCGTAGGGCCGGAACGCCTGATCCACGTGCAGGCCCCACGGCAGGCTCGTCGGCCAGCCGAACAGCTCCTGGTTGAAGTAGTTGCCCCAGCGGCCGATCGCCTGCGCGAGGGGGACGCCGACGATCGCGCAGTCGAGGAACGTCGCGATCGGCCAGCCGCGCATGTTCGCGTAGACGACGAGCGCGAGCAGGCCGCCCGCGACCGCGCCGAACACGCTGAGGCCGCCATGGCCGACGTCGAATACGCCGGTCGGGTCGGCCTGGTAGACGCCGTAGTCCGTGATCACGTGGTACAGCCGGGCGCCGATGAACGCGACCGGCGCCGCGAGCAGGCACGCCCAGGCCGCCTCGATCGCGTCGCCGCCGCCGCGCTGCCAGAGCCGCGCGGTCACGAACACCCACACGAAGAACCCGAGCAGCACGCACACTCCGTAGAGCTGGATGTGCAGCGGTCCGAGGTCGAGCGCTTCTCCGGGGGACGCGGGCACGCCCACAGCCTACGACGGCCATGCGGCCGACGCGGGCGACTAGCGACGCGCGCCGAGGATGTAGATCAGCATCGCGATCGACGTGAGCGCCGCCACGATGTAGGTGCTCGCGGCCGCGGTCAGCACCCGCCGCGCGGCCGGCGCGTCCTGCGCGTCGACCATGCCGTCCTCGCGGAGGATCCGCATGGCGCGCCGCGACGCGTCGATCTCGACCGGCAGCGTCACGAGGTGGAACAGCAGCACGGCGGAGAACAGCGCGACCGCCACCCAGATCAGGCCGGCGTAGCCCGCGAAGAGGCCGAGCATCAGCGGCAGCACCCACAGCTGGCTCGCCACGGCGGCCGTCGGCGCCAGCGCCGTCCGCGCGCGGAACATCGCGTGCGCGTTGTGGTGCTGGAGCGCATGGCCGCACTCGTGGGCGGCGATCGCCACGGCAGCCGCCGAGTTGCGGTTGGCGATCTCGTCGGACAGGCGGATCACCTTCTCGCGCGGGTCGTAGTGGTCGGACAGCGGACCGCCCGGCGACGTCTCGACGCGCACCTGCATCGCCCCGTGGCGCGCGAGGATGCGGTGGGCCGCCTCGGCGCCCGTCATGCCGACCGGGACGTCCTGCGCGCGGGCCACGGCCTTGCGCACCCAGCTCTGCGCGAGGAAGCCGGCGATCATCGGGAGGAGGAAGATGATGAAGTAACCGCTCATGACCTGAGTATGCCGCCGTTTCGATCGGATTCGGCGCGGCAATCCATACTTCGCAGCAGCGCTAGCGGCGGTTTGCCCTGAGCCGCGTTGCTAGCATGCGAGCCGTCATTGGGGGATCGTCTAATGGCAGGACGACTGGTTCTGGTCCAGTTAATCGGGGTTCGAGTCCCTGTCCCCCAGCCTCCGCACACGGGCCGCACACGGCCCGCCGTCGTCTGCGCACCGTCTTCCACGGACGCAGGTAGATCGGCTCGGACAGGCGGGCCCTCGCCTCCGGGGTGCGCGTGAGCGGCACGAGGCCGAGGCCGAGGCCGATCGTGAACGCGAAGACGTGCCCGAGGTCCGTGAAGGTCTGGTCGACCGGCACTGCCGCGATCAGGATCGCGAGGATCACGCCCGCGTAGACGACCCGCCGACGGCCGTGGATCCGCCAGGTGAAGACGCCGGCGACCGCGCCGAAGGCGTACGACACGCCGACGTCGACGCCGGTCGTGGTCGATGCCGGAACCCAACCGGCGTCGACGAAGGCCCAGATGACGACGGCCACGGCGAGCGTCGCCCCGAACTGGCCCGCGACGGCGACCGCGAGCCACCGCAGCGAGCCGAGCCAGCGCTCGACCGGCGCGAGGAGCACGGCGAAGGCCGTCGCGGAGAGGAGCTCGGCCGGGTACTCGAGCCAGAACGCGCTCTGCACCAGCCCCCGCAGCGGATGGTGCAGGAGGATCCGCAGGGACGACGAGTGCATGGTCAGCAGCGCGTCGCCCATCCGCGATCCCACGCCCAGGACGATCCACGTCGTGACGAAGACGAGCAGCAGGTAGAGGAAGGTGAGCGGGGCCTGGCGCACGTAGACGCTGGCGATGCGCAGCCAGCGGCGGCTCCAGTCGCGGAGGCGCATCAGCGGCCGCACGCCGAGGCGCGCGCCGAGGGCCACGACGATGACCACCACGACGACGGCCGCAAGCAGCCAGGTGGGATCGAAGTGGCGCACGCGACCAGTATGGCGAACGCGGCTGACCGTGGCGCATCCGCGAAGATGCGGGTATGGGCGTGATCCCCGGCTCCCTCTTCCCGAACGCCGAGCGCGTGCGGGCCATCCGCGACGGCATCATCGCCCTCGCCCCGCCGGTGGGGACGCCCCTCACCGACGAGCAGGCCGTGGCGATCGCCGACCTCTTCCAGGGCGACGTCGGCATCCTCCTGTTCATGAAGGAGCACCCGGGGCACTGGATCTGCCTCTCCGGGTCCCAGATGGGCGATGGACCCGTCGCCGTCGACAAGCAGGTCTGGCATAGCCGCCTCGTGGAGGCGACCGAGGACCACCACGCCTTCTGGACGCGCCTTTCGGAGACCACCCCGCCCGCGAACTGGTAACTGCACCGCGATCGCCGGCAGTCGGTACACTGCCGCCAGCTCTTCGGAGCACCTGGCGCATTCGTCTAGGGGCCTAGGACGCCGCCCTCTCACGGCGGTAGCACGGGTTCGAATCCCGTATGCGCTACTCCCCCGCTCGACCCCCGCGGTCGCATCCACCCGACGTGCGACCCTACGGCCGTGGACGAGCAGGCCGACGAGGGCCTTGGGCGCGGACGCCTCGAGGCGATCTCCGACGGGATCATGGCCGTGGCCATCACGCTGCTGGCGCTCGACATCCACGCCCCGACGCGCGCGCCCGGGCAGTCGCTGCTGCAGGCGCTCGACGGCCAGACCCTCGGGGCAATCGGCCTGTTCGCCCTCAGCTTCTTCCTGATCGCGCGCTACTGGCTCGTGCACCACCGCCTCTTCAGCGGGCTGCCGCCGACCGTGTCGACCCGCTTCGTCGTCCTCAACTTCTGCTTCCTGGCGGCGATCTGCCTCGTGCCCTTCGCGACCACGACCTACTCCGACAACACCGACGACATGACGGCGCTTGTGGTGTACACGGCGGTGCTGGCGGCCGCCAGCGTCCTCCTGACGCTGATGTTCCGCGAGAGCGGAGCGCCGCGCGACCGCCGCGGCATCGTGATCCCGCTGGCCCTCTTGAGCGCGATCCCGCTCGGGCTCCTGCTCGGCCCCCAGAACGCGCCGATCGCGTGGGCGGCGCTCTTGGTGCTCGACGGCCTCATCGCCGGTCGTCGTCCGCATCGCGCAGGCTGACGGCAGCCGGCGGGCCGCTCGACGAGCGCCGCATCTGCGACGCTGCAGCCCGTGGCCGATGACGCACCCCTCCAGGACCTCGCCGACGGGGAGAGTGCGATCGCGCTGCTCCGGCACGGGATGGTCGCGCGGCTGCTCGCCTCGGCGCTCCTCGCGACGTTGTCGTTCGGGATCATCGGCGCGGCGCTCGGCTGGCAGGCCTACGCCCGCACCGGCGATCCGCTCACGCTCGGCCTGATCGGGCTGGCGGAGTTCATGCCCGCCCTGATCCTGGCGCTGCCGGCCGGCCACCTCGCCGACCGGCTGGATCGCCGCTACGTGACGGCCGCGGGCGACATCGGCACGCTCGTCTTCGCGCTCATGCTCCTGATCGACGCTGCCGCGGGCGACACGCGCGCCTGGCCGCTCTACCTGGTCGCCGCGGGGCTCGGCGCCTCGCGGGCGTTCGCCTCCCCCGCGTTCACGCCGATGCTCGCCGCGGCGGTCACGCAGCGCGCGCTGCCGCGCACCATGGCGATGTCGTCGGCCACCTGGCAGAGCGCGCTGATCGTGGGGCCGCTGCTCGGCGGCGTCTTCCAGGCGTTCGGCGACGTCGTGCCGTACGCCGCCGCGATCGTCGCGGAGACGCTCGGCCTCGTGCTCGTGCTGCTCGTCTCGAAGCGCGTGGGCACCGAGCACAAGGTCAACACCGGCACGCCCGCGACGCTCTCCGACGCGACGGCGGGACTTCGGCTGATCATCGCCACGCCGGCGCTGCTCGGCGCGATCAGCCTCGATCTCGTCGCCGTGCTCTTCGGCGGTGCGACCTCGCTCCTCCCCGTCGTGGCGCGCGACATCCTCGACGTCGGCGAGGTCGGCTACGGGGTCCTGCGCGCCGCACCCGGGGTGGGTGCCGTCGCCGTCGGCATCCTGCTCTCCGCGCGTCCGATCCAACGTCGTGTCGGCCCCGTGCTGCTGCTCGCCGTCGCGTTCTTCGGCGTCTTCACGATCGTCTTCGGCTTCTCGACGTCGTACTGGCTGAGCCTCGGCGCGCTCGCCCTGCTCGCCGCCTCCGACATGGTCAGCGTGTTCATCCGCTCGACGCTGGGACCGCTGCTGACGCCGCCGGAGCTGCGAGGCCGGGTCGGCGCCGCCGAGCGCGTCTTCATCGGCGCATCGAACGAGCTCGGCGCGTTCGAATCGGGCACGCTCGCCCGCCTGATCGGCACCGTGCCGGCGATCGTCGTCGGCGGCGTCGCCTCGATCGGCGTCGCCGTGCTGTGGGGCGTGTTCTTCCCGGCGCTGCGGCGCATCGACCGCTTCGAGGAGATCGAACCGGCCGACGCGAGCGGCCTCTGACGTCACGCGCCGTTCCGGTGCGCGGCTCGGGGTATGATCCCGCGCAATGGCGGGGATCGTGCTGGAGGGAGTGGCGAAGGTCTACGACGGCGGCGTGCGCGCCGTCGACGGCGTGGACCTGACGGTCGCCGACGGCGAATTCGTCGTCCTCGTCGGCCCGTCGGGCTGCGGCAAGTCCACGCTCCTGCGCATGATCGCGGGTCTCCACCACATCACCGGGGGCGCCGGGCGCCCCGGCGACCGCCACGGGCCCCGCGGGGCGCCGCGCGACCGCGATATCGCGTTGGTCTTCCAGAACTACGCGCTCTACCCGCAGATGAAGGTCCGCGACAACCTCGCGTTCGGCCTCAAGCTGCGCAAGACGCCGAAGGCCGAGCGCGAGCAGCGCGTGCTGGAGGTGGCGAAGGTGCTGGGGCTCGAGGACCTGCTCGACCGCAAGCCGGGGCAGCTGTCCGGCGGCCAGCGCCAGCGCGTCGCGATGGGCCGCGCGATGGTGCGCGAACCCGCCGTGTACCTGATGGACGAGCCGCTCTCCAATCTCGACGCCAAGCTGCGCGTGTCGATGCGCGCGGAGCTCGCGCGCCTGCACGAGCGCCTGCGCACCACGACGATCTACGTCACGCACGACCAGATCGAGGCGATGACGCTCGGCGAGAAGGTCGTCGTCCTGTGCGACGGCGTGATCCAGCAGGTCGCGCCGCCGAAGGAGCTCTACGACGCGCCGGCCAACCTGTTCGTCGCCGCGTTCATCGGCAGCCCGCAGATGAACCTGCTCGACGCGGCGGTCGACGGCGACCACGTCGTCTGCGCCGGCCTGCGCCTGCCGGTCCGTGCCGGCCGCATTCCCGCCGGCACGCAGCGCGTGATCCTCGGGATCCGCCCCACGGACGTGCGCCTGGCCGCGCCGGGTGAGAGCGGCCCCACGCTCTCGGGCACGGTCGCGGTGTTCGAGGATCTCGGCGCCGAGGCCCACGCGATCATGCCCGTCGACAGCGCGCGCGTCACGGCGGACGCCGCGCTCGCCGCGGCGGAGGCCGAGGCGGACCACGACGGCACGCTCCTCGCGGGCGATGACCGCGCGCAGTTCACCGCCCGACTCGACGCGCACTCGGGCGTCACGCAGGGCGCGGCGCTCCAGCTGGCGATCGACCCCGACCGGATCCACCTGTTCGATCCGGCGTCGGGCGCCGCGCTCGTCTAGACCGTCGCGAACACCGCGGCGTCGGGAAGCGACGCGCGCACGGCCTCGTCGACGCTCGTGCCGAGCGCGTCGAAGGCCCGCAGCAGCGCCGCGACCGCCGGCTCCCACGCCGCCTCGACCGGCACACCGGCGGGCACGACCGCGCGGACCGCGTCGCGCAGGAGCGGACTCGGATGACGAAACACGCCGCCGACCAGGACGAGCGGAAAGCCGTCGGCGAAGTCGCAGGCCCGCGCGCAGACGGCGGCCTGCTGCCCGAGCACGGTGCCCTCGCGCGCCACGATCGCCCGCGCGGCCGCGTCGCCGGCGTCCGCCGCGTCGAGGACGTCGGGGCAGAACCAGCGGCTGTCCGTCTCGGGACCGCGACCGCGGCGGGTGAGCACGTGGAGCAGGTCGTCCGGATCGGCCGCGCCGTAGCGCGCCAAGGCGCGCTCGGTGAGCGCGGTCGGCGGGTCGATGCCGAGGTGCGCCCGCTGCACCGTGCGCAGGCCCCGGCGGCCGATCTCGCGCGCGCCCGAGGGCTCGGGCCAGAAGCCGCGGTGGTAGACGGTGGCGTCGGCGCCCATGCCGGCCGCGGTGCCGCCCGTGCCGCACGAGACGACCACGCCGACGCCGTCGTCGGTGCCGCAGCGGATCGCGTTGACGGCGTCGTTCAGCACCGTCGCCTCCCCGCCGAGCAGCCCGCCGGCCGTCTCGCGCAGGAGCTCGAAGTCCTCCGGCCAGTCGGCGCCGGCCAGGCCGAGCACGGACCGATGGACGTCCGCCGGCGTCGCCCCCGCCATCGCGCACGCGTCGACGATCGCGCGTTCGAGCTCGTGCAGCGCAGCGTCGTTGTCGTGGACGTCGCTCGAGCCGGCGCGTCCCCAACCGACGATCGTGCCGTCGCCCCGTGCCACGACCGCGACCGTCTTCGTGTTGCCGCCGTCGCAGCCGAGGACGAGCCCGGCGGTCATCGCACCGACGGCGGCACGAGGCGCTCGGGCAGGTGCTCCCGGTGCGCCGCGGCGAGCTCGGTGTAGATGGCCTCGGCTTTCTCGATCGTGCGGACGAGCGGGTTCGACGCGAGCGTGCGGATGCCCGCCTTCCAGTCGCCCTCCCAGGCGACCTGCCCGGCGGAGGCCTGGTACTCGCCCAGGGCCATTACCAGCCCGCGCACGTCGCGCGCGAGCGGCGGCGCGGGCAGCGGCTCGATCCAGTTCGCGTTGCAGCGCCCGTAGATCTCGACCACGAGGTCCTCCGCGAAGCCGGGCAGCATGCCGCCGACGTTGGGGACGTTGACGGGGTGGATCTCGTCCTTGTCGTTGAAGACGGCGTCCATCACGTCGATCGCGAGCTCGAGCTCGTGGATGCCGCCGCGCGAGCGGGCCGGGTCGAGCTGCGGATCGTCGGTCTGCGCCTGCTCCTCGTAGTGCTCCCAGTAGCCGGGGGCCCACGACAGGATGTCCTCGGCGCGCGAGGTGGGCTTCGCGCGAAGCTCGGCGACGACCTCGTCCTCGCAGTAGTAGTACTGGAAGTAGTGCGACGGGATCGCGTTGAAGGTCGTCGCGATGCGCAGGCGCCGCAGGAGATCGGGCTCCTGGGCGGGGTCGTCCTTGCGACGCTCCCACTCCTCGCGCAGGATCGGCAGCGCGTCCTCGCCCTGGTAGGTCTGCTCGAAGGCCCACGAGGCGTGGTTGAGTCCGACCATCTTGGCGTCGACGTCGTCGTAGACGTAGCCGAGGTCGCGCATCAGCTCGCGCGGGTAGACGATCGGCCCCTCGCAGAGCGCGACGAGCGGGATGTCGCAGTGCGTCGTCCACGCCTGGGCGACGAGGTTGACCGGGTTCGTGTAGTTGAAGACCTTCGCCTTCGGGGCGACGGCGGCGAGGTCCTCGGCGACGCCCATCATCACGTTGACCGCGCGCAGACACATGAAGAACCCGCCGGGGCCCTGCGTCTCCTGCCCGATCACGCCGTGCGCGAGCGGGATCTTCTCGTCGAGCACACGCGCCTGGAAGCCGCCGGGACGGAAGCTCGACAGCACGGCATCGACGTCGGTCAGCCCGGCGCGCCGGTCGGTCGTCGTGGTCACGGTCATGTCGAGGCCGCGCGCCTTGATCATCTTGTCGGCGAGCGTCTTGACGAGATCGAGGCGCGACCCGGGC
>JBPCSR010000073.1:0-5917 GCA_051006935.1 Gaiellales bacterium | reverse complement strand
CGCGTCGCGCTCGCCGCCGTCCCAGCCCGACAGCGGTGGGCCGAGCAGCTGATCGACGGCGTCCCGCTCGTCCTCGGTGGGCGCGACGTCGAGGAGCTTGATGTCCATCAGTCGCCCGCCACGAGTTCGCGATCGGCCTGCGCGGTCATCGTCCGCTCGCCCTTGGCGAGCTTCTCGACCTTGATCGCGCACGCCTTGAACTCGGCGGTGCCGCTCTTCTCGTCGACGGCGTCGATCGTGAGCAGGTTCACGTCGACCTGGTCGGGGAAGTGGAACGTCATGAACCCGAGGCCCGGACGCAGCCGCGGGTCGGTGCGCACGGGCGACTCGACGGAGCCGCGCCGCGACGACACGCGCACGATCTCGCCGTCCTCCAGGTTGAGCCGCTCCATGTCCTCCGGGCAGAGCTCGAGGAACTCGCCCTGGTGCAGCGGGCTCGTGAACTTCTCGGTCTGGATGCCGGTGTTGTACGACTCGAGCCGGCGGCCGGTCGTCAGGCGGATCGGGAACTCGGCGTCGGTCGCCTCGAACGGCGGCCGATCGTGCACCGGCACGAACGGCGCGCGCATGCCGACCTCGTCGGTCCACAGGCGCTCGTGCAGGCGCGGCGAGCCGAGGCTCTCGTCGTCGGGGCACGGCCACTGGATGCCGCCGTGCTCCTCGAGCTTGGCGTACGACATGCCCGCGTGCATCGGCGACAGCGAGCGCAGCTCGTTCCAGATGTCCTCGCTCGTCGGGTAGTCCCAGTCGAAGCCGAGCCGACGGGCCAGCTCCGCGAGGATCCACTGATCGTCGCGCGCCTCGCCCGGCGGGTCGAGCGCCTTGCGCACGCGCTGCACGCGGCGCTCGGAGTTCGTGACGGTGCCCTCGGTCTCGCACCACGAGGCGGTCCCGGGCAGGATCACGTCGGCCAGCTCGGCCGTCCGCGTCGCGAAGATGTCCTGCACGACGAGGAAGTCGAGGCCGCCGAGCAGGCGCCGGATGCGGTGCGAATCGGCGTCGGACTGGGCCGGGTTCTCGCCGATGATGTAGCAGTAGCGCAGCTCCCCGGTCTCCATGCCGTGGAACATCTGCGTGAGGTGCCAGCCGTAGCGGTCGCGGATCGGCACGCCGTAGGCCGCGGCGAACTTCTCGCGGGCGGCCGCGTCGCGCTCGATGTCCTGGAAGCCCGGGAAGCGGTTCGGGATCGCGCCCATGTCGCCGCCGCCCTGCACGTTGTTCTGGCCGCGCAGCGGGTTGAGGCCCGAGCCGTAGCGGCCGACGTGACCGCAGAGGAGCGCCAGCGAGATCAGGCTGAGGACGTTGTCGACGCCCGTGTGGTGCTCGGTGATGCCGAGCGTCCACGAGATCATCGCGCGGTCGGCTTTGGCGTAGGCGTGGGCGACCTCGCGGATCGCCTCGGCCGGGACGCCGGTCAGCTCCTCGGCGCGCTCGAGCGTGTACTCGGCGACGTGCTCCCGGTACGCCTCGAAGTTCTCCGTGGCGTGCTCGATGAACGCCATGTTGGCGAGGCCGGCCTCGATGATATCGATCTCCATCGCGTTGGCGAGGGCGATGTCCGAGCCCACGTTGTTGCCGAGCCAGATGTCGGCCCACTCGGCGGTCTCCGAGCGGCGCGGATCGACGACGAAGAGCCGCGCGCCGTTGTGGATGCCCTTGAGGACGTGGTGGAAGAAGATCGGATGCGCGTTGCGCGCGTTCGACCCCCACAGGAGGATCACGTCGGTGTCGTGGTACTCCTCATACGAGGAGGTGCCGCCACCCGCTCCGAAGACCGTCGCCAGACCGACGACGCTGGGAGCGTGTCAAGTTCTGTTGCAGGAGTCGACGTTGTGCGACCCCATCACCTGGCGCGTGAACTTGCCGGCCAGGTAGTTCATCTCGTTCGACGCCTTCGAGCACGAGAACATGCCGAAGCTCTTGGAGGTGTCGAGCTCGCGCGCGGGCGCGAGGCCGGCGGCGGCGTAGTCGAGCGCCTCCTCCCAGGAGGCCGGGCGGAACCCCTCGCCCTCCTTGATCCACGGGTGGGTGAGTCGTCCCTTGGGCAGCTTCGTCGTCGTCATCGCAGTCGTCCTCCAAGCGGGAATGCGCTCCCATCATCGGCCCTGGGCGCCCGGGCAGCAACGTGGAAGTCCCGTTCGGATGATAGGCATGGGCTATCGTTTCGGATATGCAGATCCGCCAGCTCGAGTATGTGGTGGCACTCGCCCGGGAGCGCCATTTCGGCCGTGCTGCAGCGGCCTGCCACGTGTCGCAGCCATCGCTGTCCGGCGGCATCCGGGCGCTCGAGGCGGAATTGGGCGTGCCTATCGTGATCCGGGGGCGCTCGTACGGCGGCCTCACGCCCGAGGGCGAGCGCGTCGTCGCGTGGGCGCACCGGATCCTCGCCGACGCCGACGGCCTGCGCGACGACCTCGCCGCCATGCGCGGCGCGCTGACCGGGCGCCTCCGGCTCGGCGCGATCCCGACCGCGCTGCCCATCTCGAGCCAGCTCACCGCCGCGCTGGCGGAGACCCACCCCGGCATCCGCGTGACCGTCTACTCGCTGACCAGCCGGGAGATCGAGCGGCGCCTGCTCGAGTTCGAGCTCGACGCGGGCATCACGTACCTCGACAACGAGCCGCTGACCGGCGTGCGCGGCGTGCCGATCGCGCGCGAGCGCTACGTCCTCTACGTCCGCCGCGACGACCCGGTCGCGCATCGTGACGCGCTCACGTGGCGGGAGGCCGCCGGGCTCCCGCTCTGCCTACTCACGCGCGACATGCAGAACCGGCGCATCGTCGACGCCGCCTTCACCACGGCCGACGCGGCGCCGGAGCCGCGCATCGAGTCGGACGACATCGTGCCGCTGTGGGAGCACGTCGCCCAGGGCGGCTGGTGCACGATCGGCCCGACGTCGTGGCGCGAGCGCGGCGCGCTCCCCGACGGCATCGTCGCCGTGCCGCTCGAGGATCCCGTCGTCGAGAAGCAGATCGGCGTCGTCGTCCCCGACCGGGACCCGCTCCCCACGATCACCCGCGCCCTCCTCGACGCGGCCCGCGCCGAGGCCCTTAACTGACCAATGGGGTCTGGCCCCGTTGGTCAGTTAGTGGCGCGCCGGGCGTGCGCTCAGGGGTCGAATGCGCGCGTACCGGTGACTGCGGTATGCGCACGTGTGCCGGCCTGTCCTGCGGACGCGCGCGGCGCGTGACGAAGCCGGCGCGGAACCCGTCGCATTCCGCGCGGTCGAGCCGACCCGATTTCGGACCCGTTTCGGCCATAACTGACCGAAGGGGCCAGACCCCTTTGGTCAGTTAGATCTCGACGCGGGCGCCCATCGTGATCGTGTGATCCGGTGGGACGCGGAAGAAGTCGGTGGACACCTGGGCGTGGCGGTGCAGGATTGCGAACACGCGCCGCGGGAACGCGTGGAGGCCGCGGCTGGTGACGGCGACCGTGTCGCGGCCGACGAAGTAGGACGTGGCCCCCTCCTCGATGTGGTCGCCGACGGGACTCTCGCGCAGCGCGTGCGGCACGTCGGGCGACTCGGCGAAGCCGAAGCTCAGGTACACGCGGTACATGCCCGGCGCGAGCTCCTCGACCTCGCTGCGCTCCTCCGGCTCGGCGTACGGCGTGTCGAGCGTCTGGATCGTGAGCAGGATCGTGGTCTCGTGGATGCGGCCGAAGTTGCGGAGGGCGGCGAGCAGCGTGCGCGGCAGGAGCGTCGGCGACGCGACGAGGAAGACGCCCGTGCCCTCCGTCTTCTTGAATTCGCCGGCCGCGACACGCGTGGCGAAGTCGTCGACGTCGACGGCCTCGACCGACAGCGCGCGCAGCATCGCGAGGCGGCTCGACGACCACGACCACATCAGCGTGTAGAGCACGGTGGCAAGCGCGAGCGAGAACCACGCACCGTGGGGGATCTTCGAGAGGTTCGCCGCGAAGAACGCGACGTCGACGATCGCGAGCGGCGTGAAGACGGCGACGATGCGCCACGTCGCCCAGTGCCAGTTGTGCTTCGCGACGATCACCGCCAGCGTCGTCGTGCAGCAGAACGTGCCCGTCACTGCGAGGCCGTACGCGGCGGCGAGATGCGCGGACGTCTGGAAGATCAGCACCGTCGAGACGACGGCGAGGAACTGGATGATCGTGATCACCGGGATGAAGATCTGGCCGCGCACCTTCACCGACGTCTGGATCACGCGCATGCGCGGCAGAAGGCCGAGCTGCATTGCCTGCCGCGCCACTGAGTACGCGCCCGAGATGACGGCCTGCGAGGCGATCACCGTGGCGACGGTCGCGAGGACCACCAGCGGGATCGTCAGGCCGCTCGGCACCAGGTGGAAGAACGGGTTGTCGACGTACTCGGGATGGAGCAGCAGGTTCGCGCCCTGCCCGAGGTAGCACAGGACGAGCGATGGGAACACGATGATGAGCCACGACGTCACGATCGGCGGGCGTCCGAAGTGGCCCATGTCGGCGTACAGCGCCTCCGCTCCCGTCAGGGACAGCGTCACGGCGCTGAGCGCCACGAAGGTGAGCACCGGGTGCGCGACGATGAACGCGGCCGCGTAGGTCGGCGAGATCGCCCAGAGCACTGCCGGGTCGTGCGTGATGTTCACGACGCCGAGCACCGCGATCACGCCGAACCAGAGCACCATGATCGGCCCGAACAGGATGCCGACCCGCTCCGTGCCGAAGCGCTGCATCAGGAAGAGCCCGGCGATGATCACGAGCGCGATCTCGACGCTCAGCTCACCGACCGCCGGTACCTGGATCGCCGCGCCCTCGACGGCCGAGAGCACGGAGATGCTCGGCGTCAGCACGGCGTCGCTCGAGAACAGCGCGACGGCGAGGATGCCGACCACGACGACGAGAGCCTTCGTGCGCCCCGCGACGAAGCGCAGCGCCAGCGACTTGAGCGCGAGGTCGCCGCCCTCGCCGCGGTTCGACGCCCGCATGACGATGCCGACGTACTTGATCGTCACGACGATCGTCAGCGCCCAGATGAACAGCGAGAGCAGGCCCAGCACGTCGTTGCGCATCGGCTCCATCCCGATCGTCGAGCCGAACGCGACCTGCAGCGCGTAGAGGGGGCTCGTGCCGATGTCGCCGTAGATGACCCCGAGCGCCGCGATCGTCAGCAGCGGGAGCGAGCCGTGAACGCGGTGGGCGCTGTCGGAGTGGGAGTCGGTGCCGGACACCAAGGGGCGCCGCATACGGTCGGCGCGGGCGCAGTGTACCGCGAAAGGACGGTGACACCTGCCATAGTCCCGGTGCCGTCGGAAAGGACCCGCACGTGTTCGTCAACAGGACCCCGCGCTTCGAGCCGCTCACCGCGGACGCCCTCGACACGATCGACCGCGGCTGGCGGCGGATCGTCTCGGAGATCGGGATCAAGTTCGTCCACGAGCCGTCGCTCGAGCTCTTCCGCCGCGAGGGCCAGCGCGTCGAGGACGACGTCGTCTTCCTCGACCCCGACTGGATGCTGGAGCGGATCCGGACCACCCCGACGGAGTTCACGCTGCTCGCGCGCAACCCCGACAAGCACGTCCGCTTCGGCCCCGACTCCATGGTCTTCTGCACCGGGCAGTCGATGCCGTTCGCCGACGACGGCGTCACCGGCCGGCGCGACGGCACGCTCGCCGACGCCGTCAAGTTGCTGCGCGCCGCGCAGGTCACGCCCGAGATCGACACGCCGGGCTATCCGATCATCGAGGTCAACGACCGCCCGATCGACTCCCGCCATCTCGACCTGCAGCTGGCGATGTACGAGAACACCGATCTCGCCGTCGGCGCCGCGCAGATCCACCTCAACGGCGTGATCGACTCGATCGCGATGGCCGAGATGGCGCTCGGCCTCGACGCGATGACGAGCGACCCGATGACGTTCGGCACGATCAACGCGAACTCGCCGCTGATGTTCGACACGCGCATG
>JBPCSR010000072.1:0-5592 GCA_051006935.1 Gaiellales bacterium | reverse complement strand
CGCTCAAGGAGGCCGGGCACATCGACGGCGCCTACTACCACATGCCGTTCGACACGGGGTTCACGTCGCTCACGTACGACGCCGACGCCGTCCAGTTTCCCGACGGCGAGGAGACCTGGGCGGTCCTGCTCGACTCCGCGTACAAGGGCAAGATGTCGATCTTCCGCGGGCCGGACGAGGTGATCGAGATGGCTGCGCTGATCAACCGCGGCGCGAAGGACCCGACCGTGCTGACCGCGGACGAGGTCGCCGCCGCCAAGGACACGGCGATGAAGGTCAAGGAGAACCTCCGGAACTACTGGACGAGCGAGAACGACACGGTCAACGACTTCGTCAACGGCAACCTCGTCGTCGCGTCGACCTGGAACTCCGGCTTCCTGAGGATCCGGAACCACCCCAAGATGAAGGGCCGCAACATCAAGTACATGCAGCCCAAGGAAGGCCGCCTGATCTGGGTGTGCGGCACGATCCTGAGCGCGCAGTCGCAGCAGCCGGGCCGCGCCATGACGGCGATGGCGTCGGTCGACACGGCGGCGGCCGCGGCCGCGCTGACGAATGACTTCGGCTACGCGTCGGCGCAGCAGAAGGGCGTGCAGGAGCTGATCAAGGACAAGGAGCTGATCGCGCTGTTCGGCCTCGATGACCCGACGCTGTGGCAGCCGCCGAAGGGCTGGATCCAGAAGCAGGTCGAGCCGTACAAGGAGTACATCGCGGCCGGCCAGGAGGTCATCGACTCCTAGCCGCGGCGGCACGCCGCCGCGATCACTAGCATCGAGTTCAAGATGTCGCTGATCCTCGCCGCCACGATCGCCACGATCGCGCTGGCGCTGCTGTTCGACTTCACGAACGGGTTCCACGACTCCGCGAATGCGACGTCGACCGTCATCGCAACGCGCTCGCTGACGCCGTACAAGGCCGTGGCCCTGGCAACGGTGTTCAACTTCCTGCCCGCGTTCATCGTCGGCACCGCCGTCGCGAACACGGTGGCGAAGGTGGTCGACCTCGTCGAGATGCAGCAGATCTCGGAGGGGATGGTCCCCTACGGGATCCGCGTCGTCCTCGCGGCGCTGATCGGCGCGATCTTCTGGAACTTCTTCACGTGGCACCGCGGACTGCCGTCGTCGTCCTCGCACGCCCTGATCGGCGGGCTCGTCGGCGCCGGCATCGCCGCCGGCGGCACCGCGATCGTCAACTGGGACTCGGTGCGGAACATCGGCATCGCCCTCGTCGCCTCGCCGCTGGCCGCGCTCGTCCTGGCCGCGCTGGCCGTGGTCGTGATCCGCGGGATCCAGCGGGTCTTCGACCTCGACGAGGACCACGTCGTGTTCCAGGGCGGGCAGATCGCGAGCTCGGCCTGGGTGGCGTGGGCGCATGGCGCGAACGACGCGCAGAAGACCATGGGCATCGTCGCCGCGGTCCTCGTGTCCGGCGGCTACATGGACGTCAGCGCCAACGGCGACATCCACCTGCCGTGGTGGGTCGTGTTCGGCGCCTACGCGGCGATCGCCGGCGGCACGTTCTACGGCGGCTGGTCGATCGTGGAGACGCTGGGGCTCAAGATCACGCGGGTGACGCGCGCCACCGGCATCGCCGCCAACGTCGGCGCCGTGGCCACGATCCTCGGCGCGACGCAGGTCGGCGTGCCCGTCTCCACGACGCAGACGGTATCGGGCTCGATCGTCGGGTCCGGGATCGGCGCGCGCCGCCCGGTCGCCTACCGGGTCGTGCGCGACATGCTCGTGGCGTGGCTCCTGACGGCGCCGGCGGCCGCGGCGATCGGGTGGCTGATCTTCCATCTCACGACGCTGCCGCGCGGCCTGTCCGACGTCGCGACGGCCGGCGCGATCGTCCTCCTGCTCGCCTACGCGGTCTACCTCATGCGCACGGCCGTCACCGAGGAGGACCTCGCGGAGGAGCTCCCGAGCATGGAGTCCCTCGCCGTCGCCGGCGACTAGGCGGGCGGCGTGAGCCCGCCGACCGGCGGCTCGCCTGCCAGCACGCGCGCCACGTCCTCGACGGGATTGTCGAAGGAGCGCAGCTCGGAGGCGGGGCTGTAGAACGCGGCGTGCGGCTGCACGATCGTGTGCGGCCACGTGAGCGCGGGCTCGTCGGGCGGGGCGGGTTCGACCGGCAGCGCGTCGAGGGCGCACCCGGCGATCTCCCCCGCCTCGAGTGCGCGGCCGAGCGCCTCGTGATCGATCAGCGCGGCGCGGGCGGTGTTCACGAGGTAGGCGTCGTCGCGCATCAGCGCGAGCTGCGGCGCGCCGATCATGCCGCGGGTCTCGTCGCTCACCGAGGTGATCAGCGAGACCACGTCGCTGGTGCGCAGCGCCTCGTCGAGATCGGCCTTGACGGCGCCTGTGGCGGCGATCTCCTCCGCGCTCGCGTGCCGCGAGACCACGAGCACCTCCATGCCCGCACCCACCGCGTTCGCTACGAGCAGCCGGCCGATCGCACCGAAGCCGACCACGCCGAGACGCGCGCCGCGCACCACGCGCGGGGGCTGCGGATACGGCCACCACGTCCCGGAGCGCACGAGCCGGTCGAGCATGACGACGCCGCGCAGGCACGCGTAGACGAGCGCCATCGTGTGGTCGGCGACCTCCTGGTCGCAGAAGTTGCGGATGTTGCAGCACCAGACGCCGTGCACCGCGAGGCCCTCGACGTCGAGGTGGTCGATGCCGCCGGAGCACGTGGCGACGACCTTGAGGTTCGGCGTGCGCTCGAGGATCCGCGCGTCGATCGGACACCCGGGGTAGGTGAGGATCCCGGCGATGTCCTCGCCCGCGGGCACGTCGTACGAGAACTCGACCGTCGCGCCGACGCGGTCGAGCAGGCCCTGCGCGCGATCGATCGGCCAGGTGTCGTCGGTGCAGATGACGCGCATCAGGATCCTCCGGGGATCACGCCGAGGGGCTCCTCGCCGCGCAGGAAGCGGGCGAGGTCCTCGAGCTGGCGGGTATAGGGCGCGCGGCTCGCCTCGGGCGAGTACCACGCGGAGTGCGGCTGCACGATCAGGTTCGGCCAGCCGAACGCGGGGTCATCGGCCGGGGGCGGCTCGACCGGGTAGACGTCGATGGCGGCGCCCGCGATGACGCCGTGGACCAGCGCATCGCCGAGCGCCTGGTGGTCGACGAGGGGTCCGCGCGCGCCGTTGACGAGGTACGCGTCGTCGCGCATCTGGGCGAAGCGGCGAGCGTTGACGAGCTGCCGGGTGGCGGGCGTGAGCGGCGTGTGGAGCGTGACGACGTCGCTCGTCTCGAACAGCGTGTCGATGTCCACGGGCGCGGCGCCACTCGCGCGCATCGCCGCCTCGTCGACGAAGGCGTCGCACGCCACCACCTCCATGCCGAGCGCGTTGCCCTGTGCGGCCACGAGCCGGCCGATGCGACCGAAGCCGAGGATGCCGAGGCGGCTGCCGGCGATGCGGCGCGGCTCGCGCGAGAACGGCCACCAGCCGCCCGCGCGCGTGAAGCCGTCGAGCTGGTGCACGCCGCGCAGCAGCGCCGCGGCCAGCGTGATCGCGTGCTCGGCGACCTCCTCGTCGCAGTAGCCGGCGACGTGCAGGCACACCACGCCCTGCGCCTGGAGCTCGGCGACCGGCAGGTTGTCGTACCCCGTCGAGCACGTGCCGACGAGGCGCACGTTCGGCGCGTGCGCGAGCAGGTCGGCGGGCACCGACTGCTCCGGCGCGGCCAGCACCGCGATCACGTCGTCGCCGGCGGCGTGGTCCGCCTGCTCGAGCACGACGTCGAGCCCGGCGAGGATCGCGTCGGCGTCCTCGAGCGGCCAGAGCGGGTCGAGCACGACCACGCGGCTCATCGGCATCCCCGCACCATCGCCTGTGCCCCCATCACGCTGCGTAGACTACGTGGGCAGATTCGATTCCGCAGGAGGAAACGTGGCGAGCAAGTGGCTTGAGGTCGGGCAGTACGGGCAGAGCGTGTGGTACGACAACGTGGCGCGCCCGGCGGTGGAGACCGGCCTGCTCGCGCGGATCATGCAGGAGGACGGCGTGACGGGCGGGACGTCGAATCCGTCGATCTTCGCCAAGAACCTCGAGGAGAGCGGCACGTACGACGACGCGATCCGGGCCTTCCCCGCGGACGCCACGGCCGCCCGGATCTTCGAGCCGCTCTGGATTCAGGACATCCAGGCCGCCTGCGACGTCATGCGTCCCGCCTACGACGCCTCGAACGGCGCCGACGGCTTCATCTCGATCGAGGTCGAGGCCGACCTCGCCTTCGACACCCCGAACACCGTCAAGCGCGCGAAGGAGCTGCACGCGGCCGTCGACCGGCCCAACGTGATGGTCAAGGTGCCGGGCACGAAGCCCGGCATCGACTCGTTCCGCCAGCTCACCGCCGAGGGCGTCAGCATCAACGTCACGCTCCTGTTCTCGGTCGAGCGCTACTACGAGATCGCGCAGGCCTACGTCGCGGGCATGGCCGAGCGCCACGCCGCGGGCAAGCCGGTCGCCGGGATCCAGTCGGTCGCGAGCTTCTTCGTGTCGCGCATCGACACCAAGGTCGACGCGTTGCTGCCCGAGGGCTCCGAGCTGCGCGGCCGCGCAGCCGTCGCGAACGCCAAGATCGCGTACGCCGACGTCTACCAGGCGATCTTCGACAACGCGGCCGCCTGGCAGCCGGTCGAGGCGGCCGGCGGCGCGCGCCAGCGCGCGCTGTGGGCGTCGACCAGCACGAAGAACCCGGCCTACTCGCCGTGCCTCTACGTCGACGACCTGATCGGCCCCGACACGGTCAACACCGTGCCCGACGCGACGCTCGAGGCGTTCCGCACGCAGGGCAACCCCGGCTCGCGGCTGACGGAGGGCCTCGACGAGGCGCGCGCGGTGATGCAGGGCATCGCCGACCACGGCATCGACTTCGCCGCCGTCACCAAGGAGCTCGAGGACGAGGGCGTCGACCAGTTCCAGCAGGCCTACCTCGGGATGCTCGACGCGATCACGAAGCGGCACGCCGCCGTCGGGTAGGCGCCCTACGGCGTCGGCGCCGCGCCGCGCACGAGCAGCCGGCGCAGGAAGCCGGGCAGCCACCAGTTCGCCTCCCCGAGCAGCACCATCGTGCTCGGCACGAGCATGAGCCGCACGATCGTCGCGTCGACGAACACGGCGGTGGCCAGGCCGATGCCGAACATCTTCACCACGACGTTGTCCATCAGGACGAACGCGAGGAAGACGGTGATCATCACGAGCGCCGCGGCCGTGATCACCCGCGCCGTGTACGACAGCCCGATCTCGACGCTCTCCAGCGTCTTCGCGCCGCGCAGGTGCTCCTCGCGGATGCGGCTGATCAGGAAGACCTCGTAGTCCATCGACAGCCCGAACAGGATCGCGAACATCATCATCGGCACGTACGCCTCGATCTGGACCTTCTCCGGCACGCCGATGTACTGCGCGCCCCACCCCCACTCGAAGATCGCCACGATCGCGCCGTAGGCCGCGCCGATCGAGAGCACGTTCATCACGGCCGCCTTGAGCGGCACGAAGATCGACTTGAACTCGACGAGCAGGAGGATGAACGAGACGAGGATCACCGCGCCGATGAACCACGGCAGCCGCTGCGCGATGCG
>JBPCSR010000071.1:0-9029 GCA_051006935.1 Gaiellales bacterium | reverse complement strand
GCCGATCCTCGTCCGGCACGATCCGCGCATTGCGGCCGATCTTCTGGCACTGCGCGGCGATCTCGAGCAGGTCGTCGCGCGTCGGCGCCGCGCCTTGAAGGTGAGCGGTCCGCCGGCGGGGTCCTGCTCGCGCTCGCCCTCGCCGGGGAGCAGGACACGGGATCCACGATCGTGCCTCCCGTGCGTGGTCACATGGGGCGAGCCCACTCGCGGGTGGACACTCGGGCTAGGCTGTCGCCATGCGCTACGCCCACGTCTGCTACCGGATCAACGACATCGACCGCTCGCTCGCCTTCTACTGCGAGGCGTTGGGCTTCAAGGAGCTCAAGCGCTATCCGATCCGCGACGAGGCGATCAACATCTACGTCGCGCCGGAGGGCTCCGAGGACACGCCGCTCGAGCTCACCTTCAACTTCGGGCGCACCGAGCCGTACGAGATCGGCACGGGCTACGGGCACATCGCGTACCACGTCGGCGACCTCGACGGCACGCTCACGCGCCTCGCCGCGATCGGCGTGCAGCCAGAGAAGCCGCCCTATTCGATTCGCGAGGGCGGCTCCCGGCTCTGCTTCGTGCGCGACCCCGACGGCTACCGCATCGAGCTGATCGAGAAGGTCGCAGGCGACTGAGGTGCGGCCGGGCGTCGTCCTGGTCCTCCTGGAGCAGTGGACCCTCATCGACGGGCGCGACATGCGCGGTCTCGTCGACATGGCGGTAGCGGCCGAGGCGGCCGGCGTCGAGACGGTCATGCTCAGCGACCATGTGCTGCTCACGCCCAAGGCGGGCGCCGAGGGCCGCATGGCGAACCCGCGCGACTACGCCGCGCCCGGCAACCAGGATCCGTTCACGCCCTGGCCCGATTCCGTCGCGCTGGCGAGCGCGATCGCCGCGCGCACCTCGCGCATCCGCATTGCCCTCAGCGCGCTGATCTACCCGCTGCGGCATCCCCTCCACACGGCGACACAGCTCGCCACGCTCGACCTGCTCAGCGAGGGACGTCTGGTCGTGCAGCCGACGGTCTCATGGCTCGACGAGGAGTACGCCGCCATGGGCATCCCGTTCAACCGCCGCGGCCGCATCCTCGACGAGCAGCTGGCGCTCATGCGCGTGGTGTGGCGCGACAGCCCCGCCTCGTTCCACGGGGACTTCTACGAGTTCGACGACGTCTACCTCGAGCCGAAGTGCTGGCGCCCCGACGGGCCGCGCATGTGGTTCGGCGGCCAGCACGTGCACGGCCCGATCCTGCGGCGCCTCGTCGAGTACGGCCACGGCTTCCATCCGTTCGGCACGCCGACCCGCGAGGACCTCGCCGAGATCCGCGCCGCGCTGTCCGCGGCCGGCCGCGATCCCGACGGGCTTGAGATGATCGGCGGCATCCGCCCGCGCTTCCCCGCCGACGACCGTCCCGGCGACCTCGACGAGGCGATGGCGGCGATCCCCGGCAAGCTCGCCGAGGGCTACACGTCGATCTGCTTCAAGCCGTCGCAGTACACCGACGACCCGACCGAGGTGCCCGACCTCTGTCGTCGGCTGGTGGCGGCGGTCGACGCGGCAGCCTAGGCCGAGGGCGGGCCGCCGCGCAGGTCCTCGCGGAAGCCGTGCACAGGCCGGCCGAGCGCGCGCCACTGGAAGATCGAGATCGCGGGGAGCTTGTCCTCGTACTCGACGATCCGCGCGTTGCGGCCGATCTTCTGGCACTGCGCGGCGATCTCGAGCAGGTCGTCGCGGCTCGGCGCCACGAGCACGAGGTGCGCCCCGGTCACGTACTCGAAGACCGCGCCGCAGGCCGGGCACGGCCACGGATCAGTGCGGATCGCGTACCACTCGCCCTCGGAGGTGTCGATCCCCTCGTAGGACTCGATCTCCTCCTCGGTCCAGATCGCCTGGTCCGTGTCGGTGGTCGACGGGGTGATGGTCTCCAGACGCGGGTGCATGGCCGGGAGCCTACCGCCTACGCGGTCGCCTTGGCGGCCTTCTTCGGCGCCAGCAGCGGCACCAGGAAGCGGCCGGTGTGCGACGCCTTCGCCTTTGCCACCTGCTCGGGCGTGCCCACCGCGATCACCTCGCCGCCGGCGTCGCCGCCCTCGGGGCCGAGGTCGATCAGCCAGTCCGACTGCTTGATCACGTCGAGGTTATGCTCGATCACGAGCACGGTGTTGCCGGCGTCGACGAGCCGCTGCAGCACGTGCAGCAGCTTCTCCACGTCGGCCATGTGGAGGCCCGTGGTGGGCTCGTCGAGGACGTAGAGCGTGCGGCCGGTCGCGACCTTGGCGAGCTCCGTCGCGAGCTTCACGCGCTGCGCCTCGCCGCCCGACAGGGTCGTGGCGGGCTGGCCGAGCCGCACGTAGTCGAGACCGACGTCGTGCAGCGTCTGGAGGCGGCGGCGCAGTTTCGGGATCTTGGAGAAGAATGTGAGCGCCTCCTCGATCGGCATGTCGAGCACGTCGGCGATCGACTTGCCCTTGAAGCGCACCTCGAGCGTCTCCTTGTTGTAGCGACGGCCGCCGCAGACCTCGCAGGGCACGTAGATGTCGGGCAGGAAGTGCATCTCGATCTTGAGCGTGCCGTCGCCGCGGCAGGCCTCGCAGCGGCCGCCCTTGACGTTGAACGAGAAGCGGCCCTGCTTGTAGCCGCGCGTCTTCGCGTCGGGGGTATCCGCGTAGAGCTGGCGGATGTGGTCGAACACGCCGGTGTACGTGGCGGGGTTCGATCGCGGGGTGCGCCCGATCGGCGACTGGTCGATGGCGATCACCTTGTCGAAGTGCTCGATGCCCTCGACGGCCGCGTGCGCGCCGGCGCGGACGCGGGACTTGAGCAGGTGCTGCTGCATCGACCGCAGCACGACGTCGTTCACGAGCGTCGACTTGCCGGAGCCGCTGACCCCGGTGACGCTGACGAAGCGGCCGACGGGGATCTCCACGTCGATGTCCTTGAGGTTGTGCTCGCTCGCGCCGCGCACGACGAGGAGGTCGTCGGCGGGCGGACGCCGTTCCGGAACCGCGATCCCGCGGCGCCCGCTCAGGAACTGCCCGGTGATCGAGTCCTTCGCCTTCATCACCTGCTTGGGCGGCCCCGCGGCGACGACCCGGCCGCCGTGCTCGCCGGCCCCCGGCCCCATGTCCACGAGCCAATCGGACTCGCGCATCGTGTCCTCGTCGTGCTCGACGACGATCACGGTGTTGCCGATGTCGCGCAGCCGCGTGAGCGTCTCGAGCAGACGGTGGTTGTCGCGCTGGTGCAGGCCGATCGACGGCTCGTCGAGGATGTAGAGCACGCCGACGAGGCTCGAGCCGATCTGCGTGGCGAGCCGGATGCGCTGCGCCTCGCCGCCCGACAGGGTCGAGGCGCCGCGGTTGAGCGACAGGTACCCCACGCCGACGTCGCTGAGGAACGTGAGGCGCTCGACGATCTCGCGCAGGATGCGCTCGGCGATCAGCGTCTCCGTCTCCGACAGCTCGAGCGTCTTGGACCACTGGATGGCACCCTCGACCGACTGGTCCGTGGCCTGGTGGATCGACAGGCCGCCGACGGTGACGGCGAGGCTCTCGGGCTTGAGGCGCGCGCCGTGGCACTCGGGGCACGGGCGCAGCGTCATCCACTCCTCGATGCGCTCCTTCTGCGGCTCCGACTCGGTCTCGTCGTAGCGGCGCTTGAGGCTCGCGAGCAGCCCCTCCCAGGCGACGGAGTACGCGCGCTTGCGGCCGAAGCGGTTCTTGTACGTGACCATCACCCGCTCGCCGTCGGTGCCGTGCAGGAACCAGCCCTGCTGCTCGTCGCTCAGCTCCCCCCACGGCACGTCGAGCGGCACGTCGAAGCGCTCGGCGATGGCGAGCACGAGCTGCTCGAAGAAGTTCGTGCCCGCGACGTTCCACGGCTGCAGCGCGCCGCCCTCCAGCGTCGTGGCCGGATCGGGCTGCACGAGGCCGGGATCCAGCTCCGGCAGCGCGCCGAGGCCATGGCAGTGGCCGCACGCGCCGTGCGGGCTGTTGAACGAGAACACGCGCGGGGCCAGCTCGGCGAGCGACACGCCGTGATCGGGGCACGCGAAGCGCTCGGAGAACGTCACCGTCTCGCCGTCGACGACCGCGATGTCGAGCAGGCCGTCGGCGAGCTGCAGCGCGGTCTCGACGGAGTCGGTCAGGCGCCGGCGCAGGTCGTCCTTGAGGACGAGGCGGTCGACCACCACCGAGAGGTCGTGCTTGAACTTCTTGTCGAGGACGATCTCGTCCTCGAGCATCAGCGTCTCGCCGTCGACCTTGATGCGCGTGAACCCCTCGCCGCGCAGGCGCTCCAGCACGTCCTTGAACTCGCCCTTGCGGCCGCGCACGATCGGGGCGTCGACGGTGAACTTGGTCCCCTCGGGCAGCCGCAGCACCTGGTCGACGATCTGCTCGGCGCTCTGGCCGGTGATCGCGCGGCCGCACTCGGGGCAGTGCGGGTGGCCGATCCGCGCGTACAGGAGCCGCAGGTAGTCGTAGATCTCCGTGACCGTGCCGACGGTCGAGCGCGGGTTCCGCGATGTCGTCTTCTGGTCGATCGAGATCGCCGGCGAGAGCCCGTCGATGCCGTCGACGTCGGGCTTCTCCATTTGCCCGAGGAACTGCCGCGCGTACGCGCTGAGCGACTCGACGTAGCGGCGCTGCCCCTCCGCGTAGAGCGTGTCGAAGGCGAGGCTCGACTTGCCCGAGCCCGACAGTCCCGTGATGCAGATCAGCCGGTTGCGCGGCAGCTCGACCGTGAGGTCCTTGAGGTTGTGCTCGCGCGCCCCCCGGATCGTGATCGACTGCTCGACGGCCATCCGATCAGCCTAATCGCACCCCCGGTGCGCGTCGGCCGTCGAGCCTCAGTCCGCCAGGCTGAACGGCGGGTAGCGGTCCGTCGTGAGCAGCACCGCGTAGCACGAGACGCGCGCGGTCCAGCGCATGACCCCGACCGTGTAGTCGAAGAGGCCGCGCGGGTAGCGCCCCGTGATGAGGATGGCGAACCACGCGATCACCGTCACGACGAGCAGCCCGATGCCGAGGAAGCAGAGCACGACGTAGTGCGGTATCGCGAGCAGCCACTTGACCAGCGGCAGCCCGCGCGACAGCTCGGCCTTGGCGTCGGGGTACGGGATGCGCAGGTTGAGCGCCTGGCGGTCCTCCGTCGACGGGTACTCGTCGCGCAGCAGGTACACGTAGAGCAGCACGCGGTTGGTGAAGGCCAGGAGCTGCACGTTGAAGTCGAACCACCAGCGCGGGTAGCGATGGCGGAAGAGCAGGAGCAGAAGCGTCGGCAGGAACAGGAACCCGCCCACGGCGGTGGCCGTCTGCGCCGACGTGGACCCGTCGAACGAGCCCGAGGACTGCGTCAGCAGCCCCAGCACGAACAGCGCGGGGAGCGCGAGGACGATGCGCACGAGCGCCGTCAGGCGATTGCGCGGCCCCTCGGGGTACTCCACGTCGAGCGAGACGGGGTACGGCGCGCTCGCGGGCACGGCGGCGGGGACGGAGGCGTCGGGAGTGCTCATGCCGCCGAGCGTATGCCCCATGCCGGACGGCTACGCTGCCCGAGGTCCACCGAGGAGGTCTCATGCCGCAGGAGAAGCTGCACCCGGAGGGCGCGCCGCCGCCGTCCGCCCCCTACACGCCCGCCATCAAGGTCGGCGACATGCTCTGGACGTCGGGCCAGGCCCCGTTCAACGCGCAGAACGAGGTCGAGGGCGACGACGTCGCCGCGCAGACCGAGCTCGTCTTCGACAACCTCGAGCGCGTGCTCGCGGCCGGCGGGGCGACCCTCGCCGACGTCGTCAAGATCACTGCGCACCTGCAGGACCTGGCGGGCGACTTCGCCGCCTACAACGAGGTGTACGCCCGGCGCTTCGGCGCGCACCGGCCGTGCCGCACCACCGTCGGCAGCACGCTCGGCGGCTTCCTCGTCGAGATCGACGCCGTCGCGGTCGTCGGCAGCGGCTCCTGAGGCACCGCGCGGCGTCGGCCGGTCCGGCGCCGCGCGCCCTCAGAGCGCCTGCAGCTCGCGCTGGATGCCCTTGATCTCGTCGCGCAGGCGCGCGGCCTCCTCGAAGCGCAGCTCGTCGGCGGCGAGGAACATGGCCTCCTCGAGCTCGATCGAGAGCTTCTCGAGCTCGCCGCGGTCGAGCCCCTGCGCGACCTGCTTGCGCCCGCGGCGCGAGGACGGCACGTTCGGACTCTCCATCGCCAGGAACTCGGCGATGTCGGACACCCCCTTGATGATCGTCCGCGGCGTGATGCCGTGCTCCTCGTTGTAGCGCAGCTGGATCTCGCGGCGGCGCTGGGTCTCGCGCACGGCGCCCTTGATCGCCTCGGTCTCGCGGTCGCCGTACATGATCACGCGGCCGTTGACGTTGCGGGCGGCGCGACCGATCGTCTGGATCAGCGCCGTCTGCCCGCGCAGGAAGCCCTCCTTGTCGGCGTCGAGGATCGCCACGAGCGACACCTCGGGCAGGTCGAGGCCCTCGCGCAGCAGGTTCACGCCGACGAGCACGTCGTACTCGCCGAGGCGCAGGTCGCGGATGATCTGGATGCGCTCCAGCGTGTCGATCTCGGAGTGCAGGTAGCGCGTGCGGACCCCGTTCTCGATCAGGTAGTTCGACAGATCCTCGGCCATCTTCTTGGTCAGCGTGGTCACGAGCACGCGCTCCCCGGCCTGCTCGCGCCGGCGGATCTCCCCGAGCAGGTCGTCGATCTGCCCCTCGGTCGGCCGCAGCTCGACCTCGGGGTCGATCAGGCCGGTCGGCCGGATGATCTGCTCCACGACGCGGCTGCCCTCGCGCAGCTCGAAGGCGCCCGGCGTGGCCGAGACCAGCACGCCCTGCCCCACCTTCTGCTGGAACTCGTCGAACTGGAGCGGTCGGTTGTCGAGCGCCGACGGCAGCCGGAAGCCGTGCTCGATCAGCTGCAGCTTGCGCGAGCGATCGCCCTCGTACATGCCGCCGATCTGGGGGATCGTCTGGTGCGACTCGTCGATGAAGAGCAGGAAGTCGCCCGGGAAGTAGTCGATCAGCGTGAACGGCGCCGAGCCGGGCGGCCGCCCCTCGAAGATGCGCGAGTAGTTCTCGACGCCGTTGCAGTACCCGAGCTCGCGCAGCATCTCGAGGTCGTACTCGGTGCGCTGGCGGATGCGGTGCGCCTCCAGCAGCTTGCCGTCCTGCTCGAACCGCTCGGCGCACTCCTCCATCTCGCGCATGATCTCCTGCGTCGCGCGCTCGATCGTGACGGGGTCGGTCACGTAGTGCGTCGCCGGGTACACGACGAGCTCGTCGAGCTTCGCGAGCACCTCGCCCGTGAGCGGGTCGTAGTGCGTGATCGACTCCACCTCGTCGCCGAACAGCGACACGCGGTAGGCGGTCTCCATGTACGCCGGCTGCAGCTCGATCACGTCGCCGCGCGCGCGGAAGCGCCCGCGCCCGAGGGCCGTGTCGTTGCGCCGGTACTGGATGTCCACGAGCGAGCGCAGCAGCGCGTCGCGGCCACCTGCCATCTCGCCGCCGACCTGCAGGACGACGAGGCGCTCCTTGTACTCGTCGGGCGAGCCGAGGCCGTAGATGCACGAGACGGAGGCGACGATGATCACGTCCCGCCGCGACAGGAGCGACGACGTCGCCGCGTGGCGCAGGCGGTCGATGTCGTCGTTGACGACCGCGTCCTTCTCGATGTACGTGTCGGTCGTGGCGATGTACGCCTCGGGCTGGTAGTAGTCGTAGTACGAGACGAAGTACTCCACCGCGTTGTCGGGGAAGAACTCGCGGAACTCGTTGCAGAGCTGCGCGGCGAGCGTCTTGTTGTGCGCGATCACGAGCGCCGGGCGCTGCAGGCGCTCGATCGCGAAGGCCATCGTCGCCGTCTTGCCGGTCCCCGTCGCGCCGAGCAGGGTGACGAAGCGCTCGCCCGCCTCGATGCCCTCGCAGAGCCCGTCGATCGCGGCCGGCTGGTCGCCCTTGGGCTCGAAGTCCCCTGCGAATCGGAACGGCGGCATCGCCGCAATCCTACGCGTCAGACGTCGCGGGCGAAGAGATCGTCCACCGTCTCGCGACGCGTGATCAGGCGTGCGGCGCCCGCATCGACGAGCACCGCGGCGGGGCGCCCGAACAGGTTGTACGTATGCGCCATCGTCTGGTGGTACGCCCCGGTCGCCGGCACGGCCACGATGTCGCCGACCCGCGGCGCGGGGAGCGCCACGTCCTCGGCGAGCACGTCCGTCGACTCGCAGTGGCGGCCGGCGATGCGGTACTGGCCGTCCCCCGCAGCGAGCGGACGGGCGGCGAGGACCGGCGCGTACGTGGCGCCGTAGAGGCCGACGCGCAGGTTGTCGCCCATGCCGCCGTCGACGGCGATCCAGGTGCTGCCGTCGCCCACGGTCTTGGTGCCGATCACCGTGTACAGCGTCACGCCGGACTGGCCGACGACGGAGCGGCCCGGCTCGACGATGATCTCCGGCACGGGAATCCCCTCGTCGCCGCAGACCGTGGCGATCGCGTCGACCAGGCTGCGCGTGTGCTCGCCGGGGTCGGGCATGGCCTGCTCCGGCGTGTAGCGGATCCCGAGCCCGCCGCCGACGTCGAGGATGTCGAGGTCGATGCGCTCCGCCCGGGCGAAGGCCGGGAGCCAGCGCGCGGCGCTGATCAGCGGCTCGGTGTCGAGGATCTGCGAGCCGAGGTGGACGTGCAGCCCGCGGCCGCGCAGACCCCCCGGCAGCGCCTGCAGCAGCGCGGCTCCCTCGGCGGGCGTGACGCCGAACTTGGAGCCGTGGTGCCCGGTGGCGATGTGGCGATGGGTATCGACGTCGATCCCCGGGGCGATGCGGACCAGGACGTCCTGCGTGCGCCCGTGCTCGCGGCAGATCGCGGCGAGGCGCTCCGCGTCGTCGCGTCCGTCGATCACCACCAGCCGGGCGTCGGCCGCGACGGCGGCGCGGAGGTCGTCGTCCGACTTGGCGTTGCCGTGGATCACGAGCTCGCCGCCGGGGAAGCCGGCCCGCCGGGCCGCGGCGATCTCGCCGGCCGACGCGCA